>JAQGJZ010000545.1 GCA_028290385.1 Enterovirga sp. | reverse complement strand
CATCTGGCCGGCGAAGACATGGTCCACCTGCTCGCCCGGCATCGTCGACATCGGGAATTGCTGGCCGCCCGCCACCGTGTTGAGCCAGTTGTCCCGGTGCGTGTCGTCCAGGATCAGGGCGCCTTCGGTGCCCGTGATCTCCATCCAGGTGCCGCAATAATTCGGGTAGCTCGGGGGCAGGTTCCAGCCGCCGCCGACCACGACGAGCACGCCGTTGTCCATGGTCACGGTGGTCCACATCGTGTCGTAGGAGCCGTTGACCTCCTGCATGTAGCCGTAGGCGCCCTGGGAATAGATCCGCACCGGCTTGGCGCCTTCCAGGAACCAGAAGGCGAAATCCAAGTCGTGCGTGGATTCCATCACGGCCGGGGACAGCCGAACCCGCGAGGCGATCTTCTTGCCGAGGCTGCGCGACAGATGCCGGCTCACCATGATGCTGACGACGCGGCCGAGCTTACCTTCGGCGATCGCCTTCTTGGCGTAGGCGATCTTCGGGTTGAAGCGCTGCGAATAACCGATCGTGAACTTGACGCCCTTCTGCCGGGCGATGCCGATGAGTTCGTCGGCTTCCCAGAAATCCAGCGCGATCGGCTTCTCCAGAAGCACGTGCTTGCCCGCCTTCAGACAATCGCGCGCGATCGGGAAATGCGTCGGTTCCGGCGTCGTGGAGATGTAGACGACCTCGATCGCGTCGTTCCGGACGATGTCCTGGTAGTCGAGCGTCGCCGTCGCGGGCCGCGTGAGCGCCTTCACCTCGGCGAGGCGCTCCGGCCGGATTTCGCAAATATGCAACCTGTCGACGAGTGCCGACCGGGACAGCGTGTCGGCCCGAATACCGCCGCACCAGCCGGCCCCGATGACCGCGACCTCCACCGTCCTCACAGCGTTGCTCCCCGTTTTTCTTGGTCATGGTTCATCCGCAAGTCGACACAAGAGGGCAAACCATTTCTTCGCGGGAGGGCCATCCGAAAACCTGATGGCTGCAAGTGAATGCAAGCGCGACGTCATCAGGAATCCGGATGACGACCGCGATGTTTTCTGATTTCCGCCCGAGAACATGACGCGTTAGCGTCAGCCGGCGGCCCATCAAGGAAGCCGCGCATCGCGACCGGGCAGCAAAGACGCCCGAGCCGACGAGCACGGGAGAAATGCTGATGTGGGGCCGAATCCTCCTCGCGGCCGCTGCCGCTGTCGCCCTCGCGCCGTCGTTGGCGCGGGCCCAGACCGGCGACTGGCCCCGCTCGCCGATCCGCATGATCGTGCCCTTTGCGCCGGGCGGCGCGTCGGACTTCGCCGCGCGCCTGCTGCAGCCGCGGCTGTCGGACCTGCTCGGACAAAAGATCATCGTCGACACTCGGCCCGGAGCGGCGGGCAATGTCGGCTACGAAGCGGCGGCGCGATCCGCTCCCGACGGCTACACGCTGTTTCTCGGCAACGTCGGAACCGTGTCCGTGAACCCGACCCTGTTTCCGAGCCTGAAGCTGCGGCCGGACAAGGACCTGGTCGCGGTGTCGATCGTGGCGGATACGCCGAGCCTCCTGGTCGCGACGCTGAAATTCCCGCCGAACGACGCCAAGGAGCTCGTCGAGTACGCCAAGCAGAACAAGGGCAAGGTGAACTACGCCTCGCCCGGTTCCGGCAGCCTGAACCGGCTCGAGATGGAGCTGTTTCGCGCCAATGCCGGGCTCGACATGAACCACGTCCCCTACAAGGGCGGCGCCGGCCCAGCCGTGAACGACCTCCTCGGCGGGCACGTGGATACGATGTTCGTGACCATCTCGTCCGCGATCGCGCAGGTGCAGGGCAGCCAGCTCAAGGGGCTCGGCGTCACGACGCGAACCCGCATACCCGGCTTGCCGAACGTCCCGACTCTGGTCGAGCAGGGATTTCCCGAGAGCGTCTCCAGCTCCTGGCAGGGCATTCTGGTGCCGACGGGCACGCCCGAGCCGATCATCGCCAAGCTGCACGCCGCGATCGTGGAGACGATGAAGGACGAGACGATCCGCACCCGGATGCAGGAAGCGGGCGTGATCGCGATCTCCAGCCCGACCCCGCAGGACTTCAGCACCTACATCGCCGAAGACACGGCCAAATGGGCGAAGGTCATCGAGCGCACCGGCATCCAGCCGGACTGACGGGGCGCGCGTGGCGCCCCGCCCCGCCGTTCAGGCGAGGCGCGGGGGCGCCACCGCCATGGCGGCCGCGAGGCCGCTGAGCTGGTCCATGAGCGAGCGCGACAGCGGCACGCCCTTTTCGAGGCGTTCCGCCCGACGCTGCGCCCGCATGTCGCCCGGCATGCGCACCGGCCCACCCTCGGGCAAAGGCTCGCTGGTACGCAGGTCGTCCAGATGCCGCTGCGCCTCGCGCGCAAAAACCTCCGGCGCGATGAAGCGCGCGATGTCGATCGCCACGACGAAGTGCCCGGTATTCGTTTCGCTCGCCGCGTCGGCGTTGAAATCAACGACGTCCCGGCCGAAGGCCGCCCCATTCAGGGTTCCGGCAAGCAGGCCGAGCATGATGGCGAGGCCGCTGCCCTTGTAGCCGCCGATCGCGTTGAGCAGCCCGTCGGCCACGCGGGCGGGGTCCGTCACGGGCGCGCCGTCGCGCTTGCTGACCAGCCAGCCCGGCGGAAATGGCTTGCCCTGTAGAACGTGGTTCTTGATCGTGCCGTAGGAGACAACCGTCGTCGCGATGTCGAGCACGAAGGGCGGCGCGTCGCCGAGCGGGATCCCGACCGCGATCGGGTTGGTGCCGAGCAGCGGCTCGACCCCGCCCCACGGCGCCATGTGGTTGGCGCTGGCAACGGCCGAGTAGAGCCCGATCATGCCCGCCGCGACCGGCATGGCCGCGTAGAGCGCGGCAGGACCGGCGTGGTTGGAGCGCCGCACGCCGACCCAGCCCACCCCCGCGTTGCGGGCAAGCGCGACGGCCGTGTCCGCGGCGCGCGAGACCACGAGGTGGCCCATGCCGTTGTCGCCGTCGACGATCGCGGTCGCGGGCCCGGTCGTCTCGACGACGATCTGCGGGGCCACGTTCACGCCGCCCGCCTGGATGCGGCGCACGTATTGCGGCAGGCGAAACACGCCGTGGGCATCCGCGCCGATCACGTCGGCCTCGGCGATCAGCTCGCCGATCCGGGCCGCATCGGCCTCCGGCAGGCCGACCCCATGCAGGACCTCGCGGACGAACCGGGCGATCTCCCCGGCCGAGACGCGGACCCCCTCCCCGGCTGGCGCCGTCATTCCGCGGAGCCCCGCCGCCATCCGAGCAGCTCGGCCGCGAGGCCACCGACGATCAGGTCGCGCTCCCTCTCGCCAAAGCTCATCCCGGCGACCTGCCGGGCGCCGTCGAAGCGGCCCATGTCGAACGGGTAATCGGTGCCGAACATCACCTTGTCGGCGCCGAATTCCTCGACGAGGTAGCGCAAGGCCGGCTCGGAATGCGTCAGCGTGTCGAAGAAGAAGCGCCGGACGGAGGCTTCGGGCGACACGGTGAGCCGGCGCTTCGGCTCGGGCCGCACGTCCCAGCCATGGTTGAAGCGCCCGAACTGGTACGGCAGGTAGCCGCCCCCGTGGACCAGCATGACCCTCAGGCCGGGGTATCGCTCCATCACGCCCGCGAAGATCAGCGAGCCGGCCGCGAGGGTCGTCTCGAGCGGGTTGCCGATGAGGTTCTTGAAGTAGTTGCTTTCGGTCCGCTTGCCGCCGGCGGGCTTTTGCGGGTGAACCATCACGAAGGCCCGGAGGGCCTCCGCCTCGGCCCAGAACGGCTCGAGCGCCGGATCGTCGAGGTTCTGGCCTTCGATGTGGGACCCGATCTGAACGCCACTCAGCCCGAGGTCGCGGATCGCGCGCCTCAGCTCGGTGGTCGCGAGCTCGGGCGCCTGCAGCGGCACATGCGCCAGGCCGAGATAGCGGCCGCCCGAGCCGCGCACGAGCGCGGCCAGGGCCTCGTTCTGGACCTGCGCCAGCGTCAGCGCGAGGGCGGGCTCGATGTCATAGAGGAACGTCTGCGGGCACACGCTGAGCACCTGGACGTCGATGCCGTTCGCCTCCAGGTCCGCCTGGCGCCGCTCCAGGTCCCAACCTCCGCGCGGAAACGGCTTCTGGACCACGCTGCCGACCGTCAGGGTCGCCCCCTCCGCGTCGATGTCGCTCAGCGTCGGGCCGAGATGCGGCGCCTCGCGGCGCATGGCGGCCATCATCTCCTCGGTGAGCACGTGCGCGTGGACGTCAATGACTGGGGGCATGGCCGGTTCTGTGTCGCGGAATGGGAAGAGGATAGGGGCCGCTCAGGCGGCTTTGACGCCGTGCAGGCCGTGCGAGGTATCCTTCACGGTGAAGAACACGACATCGGCCTCCGGCCCGGCCTTGCCGCGGTGCTCGACCCCGGACGGCACGTAGAGGACCGTGCCCGGGGGCGCGACGACGTCTTGGTCGCCGACCCGGGCGTGGAACGTGCCTTCGAGGATGAAGATCCACTGCTCGTTGGGGTGGGAATGCGGCTCGGCGCCGGTGCCGGCGGCCATGCGCATCAGCGCGACCATCATCCGGTCTCCCTCGACGCAGGACCCCGCGGCCGACGAGTAATCGGGCCCGCCCAGGATGTGGTTGACCTTGGCGAGCTCGAAGAAATGCTCGCCCGGACCCGCGCGCTTTGCGCCGGGTGTGAGTGCCGCATGTGCCATGTTCGTTCCTCCTCAGGTCGTGATGTTGGGTCGGCGCCGCCCTCCAGGGGCGGGCCGCGGGTCTGCCCGGCCGCTACGCGGCGGGCTGGGCCGGAATGACGGGCAGCAGCAGGTAGCCCGCGCGGGCTCCGCCGGCGTGAACCGTGTTCGTGCCCACGTTGTAATCGGCGTGGTAGTGCATGTAGCCCTGGCTCCCGACGCCATCGCGGGGCTGCACGTCGAGCCGGATGCGGTGGCCCTTCTTGAACACCATCGAGGTCGGCCAGATCTCGACATCCACGGGCACCACCTCACCCGGCTCCAGGTAGAGGCGGCGGGTGTGCTTGTGGTAGGGCCGATAGGGCCGGCTCAGGGTCTCGTCGAGCTCGCGGTGGGAGACGCGCAGCCAGCCCTTGGCGACGGGAACGGGCGTTCCCTGCTGGCCGGTCTCCAGCACCTCGTTCCCCTCCGGATCGAAGTTCCGCAGGGTCAGGAACAGGTCCATGTCCTCGGTCGAACTGGACACCCAGAAGCGCGCCGCCAGGGGTCCCGTCACCTCGAGGTCCTCGTCCAACGGGTCCGTCTCCAGCGCCAGTCCCATGCCGGGCTTGATGCCGCCGCCCATGACCTGCGAGGAGGCCGCGGAGGTGGAGCCCATCGAGCCGAGCCCGGTGGCCGGATAGGTGCGAGACGTCTCCTCGGCCGGAGCCTCGCGCACGAGCCGACCCGCATTGGCCGGCGCCCCTTCGGGCGGCGGCGACAGGTCGACATAGAACTTAGTCCATTCCGTCCGGGCCAGTGGCCACTCGTTTTCGTGGCGCCACTCGACGCGGTCGGCCCCGTGGCGGATGGCGAGCTTCACGGGCGGCTCGTCCATCACGCCGTTGTCGACGCCCTTCAGCCAGTGGTCCAGGAAGCGGATCTGATCCTGCTTGCCTTCATCCGTGTAGAAGGGGTGGACGTGCGAGCCCGTGTGGATGCGCAGCTTCTTGTGGCGGGACGGCGAGCGCATGAACGCCTCCGTGTTCCCGCGCAGGTGCAGGCCGAACCCGGTCCAGTTCCCGACCGACAGAAACGGGACGTCGATCCGCTCCCATTGCGCCTGCGAGCCGGCGAAGGCGCCGCTGTCGAGGTTGTTGCCCAGCCAGTGGCGCAGCGTGTTGACCTGCCAGCCATCGGCCACCTGGCGGGACGCGCGCCCGACCAGGTGATGCATCAGGTGCGCCGTGAACCAGTTCGTCATGAACAGGCTCAGGATGCCGCCGTGGAACAGCGCGTCCCGGTAGAGATCGGCGAAACCCTCCCACGGGATGATCGCCTTCAGCGAGGGCGGCTTCAGGTTCGCGACGAACCATTGGTTGATCGCGAAATACGAGATGCCGGACAGGCCGACATTGCCGTTGCACCAGGGCTGCGCCGCCGCCCACTCGATGGCGTCGTAGTAATCGACTGCTTCGGCCTGCGACCACGGCTCGCTCTGGCCCTGCGAGTGGCCGGAGCCGCGCCCGTCGACCCGCATGGCGGCGTAGCCCTGCGGCACCCACCATTCGGGCGTCACGGTCTCCCAGTTCATGTTGGGCGTCGCGGGCTCGCCGAGATCCGGCGGCGGCGTCCAGAGCTTGTCCTTCTGGTAGGGGCCGAGATTGAGGATGACGGGCACCCGCTCCGGCCCGTCGGGCCGAAAGACGTCCGCCTTGAGCCGAACGCCGTCCCGCATCGGCACGTCGACGTTTCGATCGACGATCATGCCGATGCCTGCCTCAAAGCGAGTGCCCAACATCCTCTCCTCAATTCACCGTGACGCCGGATTCTTCGGTCGTCTTCTTCCAGAGTTCGATCTCGCGCTGCATCCAGCGCCGCGCCTCGTCCAAGGACGCGGTCGGGTCCGCCGTGATGCTGGCCTTTTCGAAGGCGGCCTTCACGGCGGGGGTCGCCATGGCGTCGCCCACCGCCTTGCTGAGCGTCTGCAGAACCTCCGGCGGGGTCGCGGCCGCGGCGTACAGGCCCTGCCAGTTGAAGGTGCCCGCGCCCGGGAAGCCGAGTTCGGCGACGGTCGGCACGTTCGGCAGTTCCGGCAGGCGCTTGTCGGTGATGACCGCGAGCGGGGTGAGCTGGCCGGACTGGATCACCGGCATGGAGCTGGCGGCGTTGATGAAGCCCCAGTGGACCTGCCCGGTCATCATGTCGGTGATCATGCCGGCCGCGCCGGCCCGGGTCGGAACGTGCACGGCCTCGAAACCGGCCCGCTTGGCGAACAGCGCCGCGTCGTAATGCGGGTAGCTGCCAACGCCGGCGCTCGAGTAGTTCAGCTTGCCCGGGTTCTTGCGCCCATACTCGATCAGTTCGGGCAGCGACTTGATCTTGACCTCGGTCGCAGTGGAGGCGGCGATCAGGGCCGGGATCACG
>JAQGJZ010000533.1 GCA_028290385.1 Enterovirga sp. | reverse complement strand
TTGATGCCGACGACGGACGTGAAGAGCACGCCCGTGGAGTGGGACACCGAGCCCACGCCCGCATGGGCCATGTTGCTCTTGGTGTCGTTCGCTTTCAGGCTCGCCAGAAAGGCCTTCAGGTCCGCGGCCGGATAATCCTTCTTGGCCACGATCACGATCGGCGTTCCGGCGGCCATGCCGATCGGATCGAAGCTCTTGGTCGGATCGTATTTGAGGTTCGGGTAGAGGGCGGGCGCCGCGCCATGCGTGCCCATATGGCCCATCATGATCGTGTAGCCGTCCGGAGTGGCCTGGGCCGCTCGGGTGATGCCCGTCGTTCCGCCGGCACCGGCCACGTTCTCCACCACGACCTGCTGGCCGAGCGTGCGGGACATGTGGTCCCCGACGATGCGCGCGATGACGTCGGTCGGGCCGCCCGCCGCGAAGGGGACGATCATGGTGACCGGCCGCTGCGGATAGCCCTGTGCGGCGGCAGCCCCGACGGACAGCCCAAGCGCAGCCGCAAAAGTCAGAAGTCGCTTCAAAAGATTCCTCCCTTGTTCCAGCGTCATGTCGGGGGAACCCGACGCGGCTGCAAGGGGGAAAAGCCGTCTAGACCTTCGCCTTTCGGCGAAGGCTCACAGGCTTGGTGAACGGCGCAGGGGAGCGACGCATCCGATGCGCGCTCCCCCGCTTAAGGCCGTGGCTCAATCCTCGACGAACACCTCTTCGCGCCGGCTGCGAATGGAGGGCAGCAGCGCGAGCGTGAGCATCACGATCGCAACCAGCAGAAGCACCGCCGAGACCGGGCGCTCGATGAAGGTCATCATGTCGCCGCGCGAGATGATGAGCGCTCGGCGAAGGTTTTCCTCCATCAGCTTGCCCAGCACGAAGCCAAGCAGCAGCGGCGCCGGCTCGAACCCGAACTTGATGAGCGCGTAGCCGATGAGGCCGAACAGGGCGATGAAGAAGACGTCCGTCGGCAGCGAGTTGATGGAATAGATGCCGATCGAGCAGAACATCAGGATCGCCGGGAACATCAGCCGGTAGGGTACCTTCAGAAGGCGCACCCAGACCCCGATCAGGGGCAGGTTGATGATGAGCAGCATCAGGTTGCCGACCCACATCGAGGCGATCATGCCCCAGAACAGGTTGGGGTTCTTGGTCATGACCTGCGGGCCCGGCACGATGCCGTGGATGGTCATGGCGCCCACCATGAGGGCCATCACGGCGTTCGGCGGAATGCCGAGGGTGAGCAGCGGGATGAACGAGGTCTGCGCGCCCGCATTGTTGGCGCTCTCCGGACCGGCGACGCCCTCGATCGCGCCCTGGCCGAAGCGGCGCGGATCCTTCGCGAGCTTTTTCTCGACCGTGTAGGACGCAAACGGTCCGAGCACCGCGCCGTTGCCCGGGAGAATGCCCAGGATGCCGCCAATGAAGGTGCCGCGCAGGATGGGCATGGCGGAATCGCGCATGTCCTGACGGTTGGGCAGCAGGCGGCCGATCGCCTGTTGGACGACGTCGCGGACCTCGGTGTGGTCGAGATTGCGCAGGATCTCGGCGACCCCGAACAGCCCCATCGCGAGGACCGCGAAGTCGATCCCGTCCGACAGGAACTGCATCCCAAAGGTCATGCGTTCCTGCCCGGTCTCCAGGTCCGTGCCGACCGTCGAGAGCAGGATGCCGACGAGGATCATGGCAATGGCGCGCAGGATCGAGCCGCGCGCGAGCACGACCGCGAAGACAAGCCCCATGACCATCAAGGAGAAGTACTCGGCCGGTCCGAAGATCAGCGCGAGTTTGGTCAGGGGCGCACCGACAGCGGCGATGAACACCGTGGCGACGCAGCCTGCGAAGAAGGATCCGATCGCCGCGATGCCGAGCGCCACGCCGGCACGGCCTCGCCGCGCCATCTGGTGCCCGTCGAGCGTCGTGACCACGGAGGTCGCCTCGCCCGGGATGTTCACCAGGATGGCGGTCGTCGACCCGCCATACTGGGCACCGTAATAGATGCCGGCCAGCATGATCAGGGCGCCGGTCGGGTCGAACTTGAAGGTGATCGGCAGCAGCATCGCGATGGACGCGACCGGGCCCACGCCAGGCAGCACGCCAACGAGCGTGCCGACGAGACAGCCGACGAAGCACAGGAGGATGTTGAGCGGGATCGGCACCACGCCGAGCCCGGGGATGTCCACCGGGATCAGCCCAAAGACGGTGCCGAAGCCGAGGCTCAAATTCGCGATAAGGTCGCCCATCAGACGGGTCCGGTCACGAGAGGGTTGCGGTAGCGGGTATTAAACTGTGCCGGCATGCTCGTCGGGAACCACGTCGATCGGCTCGCGCCCCGTGCGCCGTCGATGCGTCGCCAAGAAGATCGCAAGTGCCCCCAGGGCGAGAAGCGCGGCCGTGGCCCGAAGCCGTCCGTCGCTCGACCAGCCGGCTGGGTACAGGTCGGCGAGGGCTTGAGGATACATCGGGATCGGCAGGTTCAGGAGATCGCCGAACAGCGCCATGCAGAACGCCGTGAGGGCGAGTGCGAGGATCAGGAGTTCGCGAAAGCGTGCCTCGGGCGTCGCAAAGCCCGAGATGAAGATGGCGAGCGGGCCGGCCACAATGAGGCCGAGCTGGGGGACCTGAACCGGTCCAAGCGCGTAGCCGCGGATGGTCAGCCCGAAGCAGACGATCGCGACACCGACCACCAGCGGGCCCCGGAGCGTGAAGTTCTCCAGCTGCGAGCCGTGGCGGAGCAAGCCGGCCGCCACGAGGGCGACCCCGCACAACCCGACGCCGACCGCGAGCCAGCGAGGCAGCATCGCGGGCCCCATGGCTCGCAAGGTGCCCTGCGGCAGGTCGCTCGTGAGCCAGATCGCAAACACGGCTAGGGCTATCAGGACCAAGCCGGAAACCAGACTCTGCGGACCGCGAACGGGGCCGTGCGGCGGCGAGCTGCTAGCTCCAGCCTGCATGCGAATACCTCCCTGTCAGAAAGTTGCGCGAGGATAGCGCGTCAGAGTTGTCCAGGACGTTGATGCACAGGGGCTCGCTCCCGATCAAGTGCGCGAGCTTCCCTTTCCCCTCAATCTAGCCGCGCACCGGACACTTTCACCACCTGCGCCCACTTGGCGTGCTCGGCGCGCACATAGGCCATCAGTTCGGACGGGCTCATCTGCCGCATCTCGCCGCCGAGCTCGGCGAAGCGCTTCTTCAGGTCCTCGCCGTCGAGCGCCTTGCGGACCTCCGCATTCAACTTCTCGGTGAGCTCCGCCGGCGTGCCCTTGGGCGCGAAGAGCGCAAACCAGCTCGAGGCCTCGAAATCGGGCAGGCCGCTTTCCGCAAGGGTCGGCACGTCGGGCAGCGCCGGCGTCCGCTTGGCGGAGGTGACCGCAAGGGCGCGCAGGTTGCCGGCCTTTGCCTGCTCGATGCAGGAGGGGAGATTGTCGAACATCACGTCGACCTGCCCGCCCACGAGATCATTGATGGCGGGGCCGGAGCCCCGATAGGGCACGTGCGGCATCTCCACCCCGGTCATCTGCTTGAACAATTCGCCCGAGAGATGGATCGAGGTGCCGTTGCCGGATGAGGCCATGTTGAACTTCTTGGCCGAGGCCTTCGCCTCCGCGATGAAGTCCTTCACGGTCGTCGCCTTCACGTTCTTGGGGTTCACCACCATCAGGTTCGGCACCGCCGCCGCGAACGCGACGGGCTCGAAGTCGGTCAGGGGGTTGTACGGCATCTTGGCGTATAGGCTCGCGTTGATCGCATGCGTGCCAACGGTGCCCATCACCAGCGTGTAGCCATCGGGCGGCGACTTCGCGACGGCGTCCGTCCCGATATTGCCGCCGGCTCCGCCGCGATTGTCGATGATGAATTGCTGGCCGAGCGTCTGGCTCAGCTTGTCGGCGATCAGCCGCGCGAAGATGTCGGTGGTGCCGCCGGCCGCGAACGGAACGACAACCCGGACGGGGCGGTTCGGATAGGCGCCCTGCGCGAGGGCTGCGGCGCTGGACAAGCCGAGCGCGACCGCGACGCCGAGAGCGGCGGAGACGAGACGTTTCATGGAACGTGATCCTCCCGACGGGCTGGCGCCCGTCCTGTTATCCCAGCCTTAACAGAGGGCGGTGCCGGATTCGAGCGTCCGGTCTGGCGACCCGCGGCTTGCATCCGGCGTCCCGGCACCCTCATCGTAGCGGCGCGAGAACAAGGCTGCGACGGCTCTGCGGGATTCATTCAAGAACGTGACCTGGGACGATTTCCGTCTGGTGAAGGCGATCGCGGATTCGCGCGGCCTCGCCGGGGCGGCATCCGAACTCGGCATCAACCATTCCACGGTGTTCCGGCGGCTCGGACACATCGAGGATGCCCTCGCGACGAAGCTCTTCGAGCGGCATCGGTCCGGCTATGCCGCGACCCCCGCCGGGGAAGAGATGGTGGCGCTCGCCTGGCGGCTGGACGGAGACATCACGGCGTTCACCCGGCGCCTGGCCGGCCGCGAGATCGCGGTCTCGGGCGAGCTGCGGGTCACCACGAACGACTCGCTCCTGGTGCATCTCCTGTCCCCGATCCTCGCCCGGTTCCGGCACCGGCATCCGACCGTCCAGCTCGACGTCCTGTTGGCAAACGAGGCGCTGAACCTGTCCAAGCGCGACGCCGATGTGGCCATCCGGGCGACGGACGATCCGCCCGAAACCCTTGTCGGCCGCATGGCGGCGCGGATCGCCTGGGCCCTTTACGGCCGCCGCGACGCGTTCGGGGAGGGGAGCCCGGACATCGCGGAGCTCACGGCGACCCGCGACTGGGTCTCGCTCGGCGAGAGCATGTCGCACGTGAAGGCGGTGCAGTTCGTGCGCCGCAACGTGGCCCCGGATCGGATCGCCTACAGGGTCAACACGGTGCTCGGCCTCGCGCAGGCCGTCGAGGCGGGGATCGGGATCGGTCACCTGCCCTGCTTCATCGGCGATCGTTCGCCGGACCTCGTCAGGCTCGGGCCGATCGCGCCCGAATTCTCGGCCGACCTTTGGCTCCTGACCCACCCGGACCTGCGCCACTCGCCGCGCGTGCGCGTGTTCCTCGATTTCGTGGCAGGCGAGATCGCCGCGCGGCGCCCTGAAATCGAGGGTTTGGCGGCCGCCGCCACCGCCCCGGCAGGCACGACCCCGCAGGCCTGAAAACGGGCTCTTGCGGCGCCGCAAGCTCCACCCTCTCGCATCCGCAGCAGCGCCCCGCTAGCTCACGGCATCGTCCGAGAGGAAAGCGGCAATGACCAAGGTTCTGGTTCTCTATTATTCCAGCTACGGCCACATGGAGCAGATGGCGCATGCGGCCGCTGAGGGCGTCCGGGCCGCCGGCGCCGAAGCCGTCGTCAAGCGCGTCCCGGAACTCGTGCCCGAGGAGGTCGCCCGCGGCGCCCATTTCAAGCTCGATCAGGCCGCCCCGATCGCGACCGTCGCCGAGCTCCCGGAATATGACGCGATCATCCTCGGGGTGCCGACCCGCTATGGCCGGATGGCCTCGCAGATGGCGAACTTCTGGGACCAGGCCGGCGCGGTCTGGGCCACGGGCCAGCTCAACGGCAAGGTCGGCAGCGTGATGGCCTCCACCGCTTCCCAGCATGGCGGGCAGGAGACGACGCTCTTCTCCGGCATCACCAACCTGCTGCATTTCGGCATGATCATCGTCGGGCTGCCCTATTCCTTCCAGGGTCAGATGACGGTCGACGAGATCGTCGGCGGCTCGCCTTACGGGGCCACCACGATCGCGGGCGGCCAGGGCCAGCGCCAGCCGAGCCAGATCGAGACCGATGCCGCCCGCTTCCAGGGCAAGCTGGTCGCGGAAACCGCCGCGAAGCTGAAGGGCTGACCATTCCTCGCGCCCCGGCCCAGGTCCGGGCGCACCGCGGCTTCGAGCCGGCATCCAGCCCGTCGCGTCCTGAACGCGGCGGGCTTTTTTTTGCGTTCGTCGCTTCGGGGCGGGGGATTGCGGCCGAACCGCCCTCCCCCCGCAACCGCAATTCGGCTGCGCGGCCCCCACGGATGAGCGAGCCAAGCCGGTCGAACCACGCGCCGCTACGAACCGACCACCAGGGCAGCAGAAGCGCCGACACCAGCTTCATGCCCAGTTGCCCAGGCCCCCAAAGGCAAAAACCCGCCGCGGGTGAGCGCGGCGGGTTTTTGGATTTTGGTTGCGGGGGTTGGATTTGAACCAACGACCTTCAGGTTATGAGCCTGACGAGCTACCGAGCTGCTCCACCCCGCGCCAGCCTGCGTCCGGCGCGGCTTGCCGCGGCGGTCGTTTCGTTGGGGGGACGTTTGGGGGCGTATCTCGGTCTGACGAGAGCCGTCCGGCACGTCACCCAGCGCAGCCGCAGCTGCGCGAAACAGG
>JAQGJZ010000528.1 GCA_028290385.1 Enterovirga sp. | reverse complement strand
GCCCGGGCGCGCTGGCCGCTCGGCAGCCCGGATCCCGCGCCCGTCACCGCACCCCTGACCGTCTAGACACGCCGCCATGGACGCGATCCGCACGATCGGGGTCATCGGAGGTGGCGCCTGGGGCACGGCGCTCGCCAATGCAGCGGCATCGTCCGGCAAGGCCGTCGCACTCTGGATGCGGGACAAGGACGCCGCCGCCGAGGCGGAGCTCTCGCGAACCAACACCCGGTACCTGCCCGGCGTGCGGCTTCTGGATCCCGTCGGCGTGACATCGCGCCCGCAGACCCTCGCCGCGGCCGAAACCGTGCTCCTCGTCGTGCCGACGCAAAGCCTGCGCGCCGCGCTGGCGACCTTTGCGGACGTGCTCCCGGCCGGGACCCCGATGGTGCTCTGCGCCAAGGGGATCGAGCGCGGCACCAACCTGTTTCCGACGGAGATCGTGCGCGAGCTTCGGCCGCAGGCCCCCGTGGCGGTCCTGTCCGGCCCGAGCTTCGCGGCCGATGTCGCGCGCGGGCTGCCGACCGCGGTCGCGCTGGCGGCCGAGGACGGTGACTTCGCCCGGCAGCTCGCCGCCGACCTCTCCGGTCCGGCGCTCCGCGTCTACCATGGCACCGATGTCCGGGGTGCGGAGATCGGTGGTGCCGCCAAGAACGTGCTCGCGATCGGGGTCGGCATCGTGGATGGGCGTGGGCTCGGCGACAGCGCCAAGGCCGCGCTGACCGCCCGCGGCTTTGCCGAGCTGCTCCGCTTCGCGCAGGCCTATGGGGCGCGGCCGCAGACCCTGATGGGCCTGTCCGGGCTGGGCGATCTCGTCCTCACCTGCGGCTCGGCGCAATCGCGGAACTTTTCGCTCGGGCTCCGGATCGGTGCCGGCGCTCCGCTGGCGGAAGCGGCGGGGGGCAAGCTCGCCGAGGGAGCCTTCACGGCCGACGCGCTGGTGGCGCTCGCCCGCGGGCGCGATGTCGAGATGCCGATCGCCGAAGCGGTCGCGGCGGTGCTGGCCGGCACGCTCACGGTGGATGCGGCCGTGGAGGGGCTCATGGCGCGGCCGCTCAGGGCTGAGTGACAAACAGGAACGGAGAGCAAGCCATGGCCTATTGGCTCTACAAGTCGGAGCCGTCGTCCTGGTCGTGGGACGAGCAGGTCGCGGCCGGCGAGGCGGGGACCCCCTGGACGGGGGTGCGCAACCACCTGGCCAAGAAGCACCTTCAGGCCATGAAGCGCGGCGACCAGGGGTTCTTCTACCATTCCAACGAGGGCAAGGCCGTCGTCGGGATCGTGGAGGTGATCCGGGAATACTACCCCGACCACACCGACCCGACGGGGCGCTTCGGGGTGGTGGACCTGAAGGCGGTCGAGCCGCTGCGCGGGGCCGTGACGCTCGAGGCGATCAAGGCGCAGCCCGAGCTCGCCGACATGGTGCTGATCAAGAACTCACGGCTGTCGGTCCAGCCGGTGACCGACGACGAATGGCGCACCGTGCGTCGCCTCGGCGGGCTCTGAGCGCAGCCCGCCCGCGACCCAGTCGCGCCAGAGCAGGACCAGTGCGGCCATGACGGCCGGGCCGAGAAACAGCCCGAGCAGCCCCCAGGTCTCGACCCCGGCCAGGATGCCGAGGAGCACCCACAGGAAGGGCAGCTTCGTGGCCCCGCCGATCAGGGCGGGGCGCACGAAATGGTCGGCCACAAACACCACCGCGAAGCCGAACGCGACCACCGCCACGGCGGCCTCCACGGCGCCTGCCGAGAGGAGCACGAGGCCGACCAGCGAGACGACGACCGGTGCCGCGAACGGGATCATCGCCGCGACGGCGGTCGCGGCGCCGAACAGCGTCGGATGCGGCACGCCGGCGAGGAGATACGCGATCCCGATGAGCACGCCGGCGCCCAGGCCGACGAGGACGAGGCCGTCCACGGTGCCGTGCACGGAGGCGATCATCTGACGCCCGACCCGCTCGCCATGCGGCCCAAAGGCGCGGGAGCTCGCGGCCAGCATGTCCGCCCCGACGCTTTCGCCGTCGCGGTACAGGAAGAACAGGGCCAGCAGCGTGAAGCCGAAGATCACGCTGCGATGGACGAGCTGGCCCCCGAGCTGGCGCGTGTAGCCATACAGGGAAGCGTGGTTCAGCCGGCCGAGGAACTCGGCGTACCCGGCCGGGTCGGCAAGGTTCTCGCCCCACCAGGACGCGGCCTGGCTGCCGATGACGGGGAGCCCCGGCAGCCAAAGGGGGATGGCGATCCCGTGCTGGCGAGCCTCCTCCACCATGCCGTAGAGCACGTGCGCCTCGCGGGCGAGCTGAACGCCCGCGAGCCCGAGCGGCACGAGCACCAGCAGCGCGACTGCGAGCGTGAACAAGGCCGGAAGCAGCACGCGCTGCCCGGATGCTGGCCAGCGCCGGCAGGCGCGGCGGTAGAGCGGCCAGGTCGCGATCGCCAGGATGGCGGCCCAGGCCAGCGCGGGCAGAAACGCCTTGAGGGTCCATAGCCCGAGCAGCACCAGCGCCAAGGCGAGCGCGAGCCGCGCCCGGCCCTGGAACCGGGTGTCCGCGGCCCGGGGATGCGCGCCACCTCCGGCGTCACTGGTCATCCTGGCCTCACACGCTCATCTGTGAATGCCGGAACCTGCCCGAGACGCGGTGCTGCCGCAACGCAGCGAGGCGCGCTTTGCGCCGCGTCCGCGTGTATGTATCGGGCCGACATTGGCGGCGGGAGCCGCCTGGAGACAGAGAATGCAGGAACGCCGTCCGGTCATGCTGGTCATCCTCGATGGCTGGGGATGGCGCGAGGAGCGCGCGGACAACGCGGTTCTTCAGGCGCGGACGCCGAGCTTCGACCGGCTCTGGGCCGAGGGCCCGCACGCGTTTCTGCGCACCTCCAGCGGCGATGTCGGGCTGCCGGAAGGCCAGATGGGCAATTCCGAGGTCGGGCACCTGAACATCGGTGCCGGCCGCGTCGTTATGCAGGATCTGCCCCGGATCGGGGCGGCCATCGCGGATGGCAGCCTGTCGGAAAACCCGGAGCTCGGGGCGTTCATCGCCAAGCTGAAGGCCTCCGGTGGGGCCTGCCACCTGGTGGGGCTGGTATCCCCCGGGGGCGTCCATTCGCACCAGGAGCACGGCGCGGCACTCGCCCGCATCCTGGCCGCGGCCGGCATCAAGGTCTTTGTCCACGCCTGGACGGACGGTCGCGACACGCCGCCGCGCTCGGGCGCGGAGGATCTGAAGCGGCTCGCCGCTGCGCTGCCGGCTGGCGCGACCCTCGCCACGGTGTCGGGACGCTATTTCGCGATGGACCGGGACACGCGCTGGGAGCGCGTCGGGCGGGCCTATGCGGCCATGACGGCTGCGGAC
>JAQGJZ010000478.1 GCA_028290385.1 Enterovirga sp. | reverse complement strand
CGCGGTCGCGGCAGCAGCCGGGGTCGCGGCACCGAGCGTCGTCAAGGCGCAGGGCCCGGTCAGCATGCGCTTTCAGAGCACCTGGCCTTCCAAGGACATCTTCCACGAGTTCGCGCAAGATTACACGAAGAAGATCAACGACATGACCGGCGGCGACCTCAGGATCGAGGTCCTGCCCGCCGGCGCCGTCGTGCCCGCCTTCGGCCTGCTCGACGCGGTCTCTAAGGGCACGCTCGATGGCGGCCATGGCGTCATGGTCTACCATTACGGCAAGCAGACGGCCCTGGCGCTCTGGGGCTCCGGTCCGGGCTTCGCCATGGATGCCAACATGCTGCTCGCCTGGCACAAATACGGCGGCGGCAGAGAGCTGCTCGAGAAGCTCTACGCTTCCATCGGGGCCAACGTCGTCTCCATCCCGTACGGCCCGATGCCGACCCAGCCGCTCGGCTGGTTCAAGAAGCCGGTCGCCAAGGCCGAGGACTTGCAGGGCCTGAAGTTCCGCACCGTCGGCATCTCCATCGACGTGTTCCAGGGCATGGGCTCGGCCGTGAACGCGCTGCCCGGCGGCGAGATCGTGTCCGCCATGGATCGCGGCCTGCTCGACGCGGCCGAGTTCAACAACGCCTCCTCCGACCGCGCCCTCGGCTTTGCGGACGTGTCGAAGGTGTCGATGCTGCAGAGCTACCACCAGAATGCCGAAAGCTTCGAGGTGCTGTGGAGCAAGGCGAAGTACGATGCTCTGCCCGAGAAGATGCGGGCGATCATCATCAACGCCACCGAGGCTGCCTCGCAGGACATGGCTTGGAAAGCCATCGATCGCTACTCGAAGGACTACGCCGAACTCGCCCAGGGCGGCGTGCGCTTCTACAAGACGCCGGATGCGATCCTGAAGAAGCAGCTCGAAGTCTATGACGAAGTCGTCAAGAAGAAGTCGGGTGAGAACGCGCTGTTCAAGGAGATCCTGCAGTCGCAGCTCGCCTTCGCGCAGCGGGCGACCAAGTGGGAGCAGGACACCGTCGTCAACCGCCGGATGGCCTACGATCACTATTTCGGCCAGAACGCGGCCGCCAAGAAGATCTAGCAGTCCCGAACGGATGAAGGAGGCGCCGCCCGACGGGTTCGGATGGCGCCTCTCTTTTTGAACATCCCGATTTTTCACCGGTGCTGCGGCAGATGAGAGTTCAGCGCTTTCTCCACATCATCGACGGCATCAGCACCTGGGTAGGCAAGGCGTCGGCCTGGCTCATCATCGGACTGATGCTTCTTGTCTGCGCCGAGGTGTTCAAGCGCTACATCCTGAACATGCCGACAGCCTGGATCTTCGACGCCTCGAACATCCTCTACGGCAGCCTGTTCATGCTGGGGGGCGCCTACACGCTGGCGCAGAACGCGCATGTGCGCGGCGATTTCCTGTACAGCTCGATGAAGCCGCGCACCCAGGCGACGCTGGACATCATCCTTTACGTCGTCTTCTTCATCCCCGGCATCCTGGCGCTGGTTTATGCCGGCTATGACTACGCGGCGCTCTCCTGGCGGATCAGCGAGCATTCGACGACCACCGCCGACGGCCCGCCGATCTACCATTTCAAGACCGTCATCCCGATCGCCGGGGCCTTGGTGCTGCTGCAGGGCTTCGCCGAGATCGTGCGCTGCATCGAGTGCCTGAGGACGGGCGCGTGGCCGAGCCGCCTCAAGGACGTGGCCGAGATGGACGTGGTCGGCGAGCAGCTCGCGGGCAGCGACATCGTCGATGACGAGGAGCGCCGGCGCGCCATCGAGCGGGCGGCGCGGATCGACGAAACAGCCCGACAGCGCGGAATGGGATCGGAGTTGCAGTCATGAGCGATCCCGCGCTCGGGCTCCTGATGCTCGGCCTCATCGTGGTCGTCATCATGATGGGGTTCCCGACAGCGTTTACGCTGATGGGGCTCGGCATCTTCTTCGGCTTCTATGCCTTCTACGACCCGGCCCAGCACTGGATCGACAACCGGGTCTTCGACCTGATGGTCCAGCGCACCTACGGGGCGATGACCAACGACGTCCTGATCTCCATCCCGCTCTTCGTCTTGATGGGCTACGTGATGGAGCGCGGCGCCCTCGTCGACAAGATGTTCTACTCGATCCAGCTGGCGTTCCGGCGCGTGCCCGCCTCGCTCGCGGTCGCGACCCTGATCGTGTGCACCTTCTGGGGCATCGCGTCCGGCCTTGTCGGGGCGGTCGTGGTGCTGATGGGCGTGATTGCCTTCAACCCGATGCTGCGCGCCGGCTACGACGTGAAGCTCGCCTCCGGCGTCATCACGGCCGGGGGCACGCTCGGCATCCTGATCCCGCCCTCGGTGATGATCATCGTGTATGCGGCGGTCGCCGGGCAGTCGGTCGTGAAGCTCTATGCCGCGGCCATGTTCCCGGGCTTCTTCCTGGCGCTGCTCTACCTCGTCTACATCATCGGCTGGGCGCTGCTGCAGCCGAAGATCGCCCCGCCGCTGCCGGCGGAGCAGCAGCAGGTGCCGGTCCCGGCCTGGATGCGCGCGTTCCAGGCGGCGTATTCGCCGAACATGCTGGTCGGGCTCGCGAAGGCGCTCGTGTCACCGGGCCGCGCGCTCGGCGCCGAGACGGACAAGGGGCCGCTCACCTATTGGCGGCTCGTGAAGAGCTTCGCGATCGCGCTCGTCCCCTTCGGGCTGGTCGCGGGCACGCTGTGGCTCATCTGGTGGTACGTGGTGATCCACCCGCAAGCGGGCGGCGGGGACGATGCGCCGCCGGAGCTCGAGCAACTCGGGGCCCCCGTCGCGTCCGGGCCGACCACCGGGGCGGAGGCCGGACCGTCCACCGCCTTTTATTGGAGCTTCGCGATCATCGCGGTGCTCTGCGCCGTGATCCTGGTGCGCTTCTACCGGAAGATGGGGCCGGAGCGGCTGCAGGTCACCCGGCTTGTCTCCGCCTCCATCATGCCGCTCGGCATCCTCACCGTGCTCGTGCTGGCGGTCATCCTGTTCGGCATTACGACGGCGACGGAATCGGCCGCGGTCGGCGCGGCGGGGGCGTTCCTGCTCGCCTTCTATGCCCGCACGCTCGACTGGAAGCGCACCAAGGAGGCCGTGTTTCTCACCGCTAAGACCACCGCCATGGTGTGCTGGCTGTTTGTCGGCTCGGCGCTGTTTTCGGCCGTGTTCGCCATCCTCGGCGGACAGGCGCTGGTCGAGCGATGGGTCCTGTCCATGGACCTCAGCCCGACCCAGTTCATGATCCTGTCGCAGGCCATCATCTTCATCCTGGGCTGGCCGCTCGAATGGACGGAGATCATCATCATCTTCGTCCCGATCTTCCTGCCGCTGCTGAAGCATTTCAGCATCGACCCGATGCTCTGGGGCGTGCTCGTGTTCGTGAACCTGCAGGCGGCCTTCCTGTCGCCGCCGGTCGCGATGTCGGCCTTCTATCTGAAGGGCGTCGCGCCCAAGCACGTGACCATCAACCAGATCTTCGCCGGCATGATGCCCTACATGCTGATCGTGATCGTCTGCATGGTGTTGATGTATCTCTGGCCCGGCATGACGCTGTGGCTGCCCGAGTATCTTTACGGGAAGTGACGGGCGGCAGGGCCCGCCCGCGACCGGGCGGGACTCACTCCGCCCGCACCCAGCCGATCTGCAGCAGCCGCTCCTGCGGCAGGAAGCGGGCCTTGTATTCCATCTTGCGCGAGCCCTCGACCCAGTAGCCGAGGTACAGGTAGGGCAGGCCGAGGGCGCGCGCCCGCGCGATGTGGTCGAGGATCATAAAGGTCCCGAGGCTGCGCCGGGACAGGTCGGGATCGAAGAAGGAATACACCATCGACAGCCCGTCCGGCAGGAAGTCGGTCAAGCAGATGGCGACGATCGGGCCTTCGCGGCCGTCGGCACCGACCTCCCGGTACTCGATGATGCCGGTCTCGACATGGCTGTCCTCGACCATCATGGCGTAGTCGAGCACCGTCATGTCGACCATGCCGCCCTCGCAATGGCGCGCATCGAGATAGCGCCGGAACAGCGCGAATTGCTCTGCGCTCGGCTGGTTTGGCCCGGGACGGCCGGCGATGCGGGCGTTCAAGCGCTCGATCCGGCGCATGTTCGCCGAGGGCGCGAACTCGTCCACGAGAACCCGCACGGAGACGCAGGCCCGGCAGCCCTCGCAGGCCGGCCGATAGGCGATGGTCTGCGACCTGCGAAAACCGCCCTGGGTCAGGATGTCGTTGATCTCGCGCGCCCGCTTGCCGACGATGTGCGTGAACACCTTCCGCTCGCGCTGCCCTGGCAGGTAGGGGCACGGTGACGGAGCCGTCAGGTAGAACTGCGGTGCGTCGCGGTGGTGTGACGTCACGTCGATTCGGGGCTCGGGCCTTTGCGGCCCCGATCATCCCTCGTGAGAACCCCTGCGTGCAAGCCGGCCAATGCCGCACCTGCAATGCGCGGCGGGCCTAGCCCGCAATCAGCGCGTGCTGAAGAGCGAGCGCGTGGGTGCGGCGGCCGGGGCGGCCCCTTCGAGCGCGGCCGCGGCGTCGGCCTGGCGCTGCAGGCGCTCGCTGCGCTGCCTCAGGGCGAGGTGCCCGTTCCGCCGCTTCGCTTCGTAGTAATAGCCGCGCGCATAGTGCTGCACCGCGCGGTCGAAGCTGCCGTCCGACAGCCGATACGCGCCGGCGAGGTACTTCACCGCGTAGGTCAGGTTGGTCTCGGCATCGAGCAGGCCGGAAGCCGGGCCGTCATAGCCGAGCCCGCGCGCGGTGGCGTGCTTGATCTGCATGAGGCCGAGCGCACCGCCGCGCCCGACGGCGCGCGGATTGTACTTGCTCTCGCGCACGACCACGCGGTGGACGAGGGCGGCCGGAACCGCGTTCACGCGGGCGTGGTGGGCGATCCGCTCGTCAAGGAAATCGCGGCCCGTCCGGATCATCGGCTCAGGCGCGGCCGGGGCCGGCTGCGGGGTACCGAACAGGGCCCCGAACAGGGAGCGCGGCTGCTGAGGCTGAGGGGGCGGAGCGGCGGGTTCCAGGTCCTGGAGGGCGGCCACCTGCGGCGCCTGCGAGTCCGTCGCGAAAGCGGGCCGCTCGGGCGGAAGAACCGCCATCACGGTGATCTCGGGTTCCGCGACCTCGGCGACCGCCGGACGCGGAGGCGGAACGGGACCCGTCTCGGGCGCGGCGCTCGCGAGGGGCTCGGCCGCAGGCGCCGGCGCGGCTGCCTGTCCGGCTGACGTGGGGAAGGACGGCCGAAGCGGCGGCAGCGTCGCGATGGCGGCGACGACGGCCGGGGCGGC
>JAQGJZ010000454.1 GCA_028290385.1 Enterovirga sp. | reverse complement strand
CGAGGTTTTGGGCGGGGCCGCATTGTAGCGGCTGAGGACGGAGCCCGGCTCCCAGCCGCTCATCTGGCGGATCACGAGGTCGAGCGCATGCCCGATCGCGCTCTCGACCGCGGCGAGCGGCAGGTCGGGCCGGCCCGCGAGCGTGACGCACCAGTCCGTCCTCATGGCAGCGCCGGACAGGGTGCGGAGCGGGCCGGGGGCTGGCCGCAGCAGTGGCCCGGACACGGGCGGGACGAGGACGCGGCGTGCCGGCCTGGGCCCCGCCGCCGCCTCGGCGGTCACTGCGGCAGGACCTCGAAGGTCGCCGTGTAGCTGGCGCGCCGCGTCGCGTTCGGGATCGTAGCCTTGTTGTCCTGCACGGAGGCCGAGATCCAATACATGCCGGGTTCGGGCCACTTCACCGTGAAGGTCCCGTCCTTGCCCGTCTTTACCGTGAAGTCGTTGAGCTTGGAGCGGTAGCGGTTGCCGCCCGGCACGATCTCGACCTCCACGTCCGCGGCCGGTTGCCCGTCCAGCACGAGGCCGAAGCGCGCATCCTCGCCGGCCGCGAGGTTGTTCGGATGGGTCGTCGCCACAAGCTCCAAGCCCTTGCCGGTCGGCTTCAGCACCGCGTCGCTCGGCTTGCCGGACGTGACGAAGATCTCCAGCCGGCCCTGGTTCTGCGAAAGCCGCAGGTCCGTCGCCGCTTCCGGAATCTCGGGCAGCTTGCCGCCCATGGCGCGGAACCGCTTCTGCTCGCCCCCGAGCTTGTAGCTGCCGAAGACGCCCTCGTTGAGCAGCGCCATCTTGTAGGTGCCGGGCTGGGTCAGGTGGAGGTCGAAGGTCGAGCGGTACTTGCCCGTGGACACGTTCTCCGGTTTGGCGGCCGAGCCGTCCGGCGCCGTCACGGCGAGGCTGTCGAGCCGAAGCGGCACATGCTCGAAATAGAACAGGTCGTTCGACACTGCCGCATCCACCGTGACCCACGGGGCGTCGCCCGACAGCACGGTTGCGGAGGGCAGCATCCATTGGCGGTGCGCGAGGGCCGGGGTGGCCAGCGCGCTCGCGGCGAGGAGGCCGAGGCCGGCGAATTTGGCGAGATGGCGCATGGGGGGCTCCGGGATCAGGGCTTCAGGTCGATCGTGACCGCGGCGAGTTCGGACTCGCCCTTTGCGTCCGCCTTGGCGGGCCCCGAAGGGGGCCACTGGAACGGCACGCGCAGAAGCTCGCGCCCGCCGACCTCCCGGGCGGCCTCCACAACGAGCGTGTACTCGCCCGCCGGTAGGCCGGTGACCGCGCCCTTGTCTCCCGCAAAGGCGAGACGGTGCGTGCCGGGCGGACGCGTCGCGCCGCTGACGCCATCGGCCGGCATCGTGAGCTCGCGGCCGGAGCGGCGCCACCAGGTGCGAAGGTCCTTGAGCCACTTGGTGCCCTCGCCGCCCTTCATGTCCACGTCGTACCAGACGGCGAGATTGGTCACTGTCTGGCCCGCACCCTCCAGCCAGACGGCGACGTAGGGCCGGTGGTACTCCGAGACGGTGAGCCGCGGGATCTCGACGGAGATGACGAGCTCCGCCGCTGCGGCCGGCACGGCCGCGAGACCACCCGCGGCGGCATGGACGAGAAGGCGCATCGTTCAGCCCCTCAGTGGAGAAACAGCAGGACGAGCAGGAGCGGCGCCAGCAGCCCGAGCCCGACGAGCGGCCAGGTCGAGGGCCGGTTGCGCGAATGGAGCTGCAGCAGCACGAGGCCCGTGATCGCGAAGACGAGGCAGGCGCCCGCGAAAATGTCGATGAACCAGCGCCAGACGGACCCGGTATTCCGGCCCTTGTGCAGGTCGTTCAGGTAGGAAATCCAGCCGCGGTCGGTGCGCTCGTAGGTCACCTCGCCGGAGGGGCGGGCGAGCGTCAGCCAGGAATCCCCCCCGGGCCGCGGCAGGGAGACATAAGCCTCGCCGGCCGACCATTCCGCGTCGCGGCCGGCCAGCTCCACGCCGAGCTCCCGGCTCAGCCAGGCCGCGATCGCGGCCGGAAGCGCGCCCCTGCCCGTATGCGGTCCGCCCGAGAGCGCTGCGGCCAGGCTCTCCGGCAGCTGCGCGTCCCGCGTCGTCACCCGCGGTCGGCCCTCGATGTCGGCCGCATGGTTCAGCGTGACGCCCGTGACCGTGAACAGCAGGAGCCCGACCAGGCAGATGGCGGACGAGACCCAGTGCCAAAGGTGCAGCTGCTTCAGCCAGCGGGACCGGCGCGTCTTCATGCTCGTGCTGGTCACGCCGGCTCACAGCTCGGCCCAGCGGCGCAGCAGGTTGTGGTAGCAATTCGTCAGCCCGACTACGGCCCGGCTGCCGTCGGGCAGGTTCTTGCGCGTCTCGATGATGGCGTGGTCGAGGTCGTAGAGCAGCGTGCGCTTGCCGTCGTCCTTCACCATGGATTGCGTCCAGAAGAACGAGGACCAGCGCGAGCCGCGCGTGATCGGCTCGACGCGGTGCAGGCTCGTCGTCGGATAAACGACCATGTCGCCGGCCGGCAGCTTCACCGAGTGGCTGCCATACGAGTCTTCGACCACGAGCTCGCCGCCGTCGTAATCGGCGGGATCCGTCAGGAAGAGCGTGGTCGACACATCCGCCCGAAGCCGCATTCCGGCCCCGGGGATGGCCCGCACGGCCCCATCCACATGGGCCGCGAAGTACATCCCCTCGTCGTAGCGGTTGAACATCGGCGGCAGCACCCGCAGCGGCAGGGCGGCCGAGTTGAACAGCGGGTTGCGGCCGAGAGCTTTGAGCACAATGTCGCCGGCGGCCCGCGCCTCGGCCGAATCCTGCGGGATCTGCAGGTTGTTCTTGGCCTTGGCGGCGACCTCGCCCGCCGTCACCCGGCCGTCGACCCAGGGAGAGCCCTCCAGGATGCCGCGGCATTGCGCGACCTCCTCGGGGGTCAGCACGTTGCGAACTTGAACAAGCACGATGATCTCACTTGAAGCGCGAAAAGGGGCGGTGTGCCGGATCGCGGAGCCTCAGAACCGCACGCCGAAGCTGCCGACGACGGTCCGCCCCGAGGCCGGGGTCGCGCGGCCGTTGAAGGCTGCGCTGTAATTCAGCTCGTCCGTCAGGTTGTAGCCGTTCAGCGCGATGCGAATGTTGTTGATCTCGTAGGAGATCAATGAATCCACGGAGAGCGAGGCCGGCACACGCGTCAGATTTCCGCTGTCCGCGAAGTATTCGGATTGGTAGAACACGCCCCCGCCGAGCAGGAGCTTGCCCGGGATCGCGAGGTGGGGCGCGATGTTGTAGGTCGTGAAGACGGAGAAATTGTCGTCCGACACGAACGGCGCGACGTTGCCGACATTGGCGCCCGTGCCGGTGCGCGTCACCCGCCCGTCGAGCCGCGCATAAGCGAGCTGGACATTCCACTGCTCGGTGATGTCGCCCGAGGCGCCGACCTCGAACCCGTTCACACGCCGGCTCTCGCCCGCGTCGAGCGGCCCGGCCGTCGCGATCCCGGTCACCGGGTCGACGTCGAACGAGCCTTCCTTGTTGACGCGGAAGACGGAGCCCGTGAGGCCGAGCTTGCCGTCGAGCAGGTTGATCTTGGCGCCGACCTCGTAGAGCTCGCTCCGTTCGGGCGGC
>JAQGJZ010000453.1 GCA_028290385.1 Enterovirga sp. | reverse complement strand
ACACGGGCCGCTTCAGCAGCCTTCCGCCTGTGCTCCGCAGCCTCGCGCTGGGCCTGCACCTTTTCGGTCGTCTGAGTGGCCTGCTCCACCTTGCGGCGTTCGGCATCGGCCTTCTGCTTCTCCTCGGCCAGGCGCTTGGCGTTCTGTTCGGTCTCACGGCGACGGCTCTCGGCGTCCCGCTCGGCGGCGAGCCGCTGCGCTTCGGCAGCCTGCGCGCGCGCCTCCGCCTCCTTCTGCCGGGCGGCGGTCTCGGCGGCCTTGTCCTGCTGCTCCGCGCCACCCTGCCGTGCCGCGCTCGCGGCCTCGGCGGCCTCCCGCGCGGCATGCTGGCGTGCGGCTTCGGCCGCCTTGGCCCGCTCCTCCGCGGCCTGGCGCTGCGCGGCGAGGGCCTCGGCCCGGGCCTGCTGCTCTTCTTCGCGCTTGCGTGCGGCCAGTTCGGCCTGGCGCGCGCGCTCCTCGACCTCGCGCTGGCGGGCGGCGGCGATCGCCTCCGCCCGTAGGCGCTCCGCCTCCGCAGCCTTGGCCCGCTCCTCGGCGCGACGCTGCAGGGCAGCCTCTTGCTCCAGCCGCTTCTGCTCCGCCTCCGCGGCCTTTCTGCGCTTGTCTTCTTCGGCCCGCGCCTGGGCGGCCTCGCGCTGGGCGCGCGCGGCCTCCTGGCGCTCGCGCTCGAGCCGGGCCAGCTCTTCGAGCCGATCCTCCGCGTCGGGCACGAGGAGGGAGCTCGGGTAGCGTTCGATAAAGGCCCGGACGGCTGCCGGATCGGTGGCGCGTCTCACCCGGTCCCAGGCGCGCTGCTCGTCGCGGCTCGGCTTCGCCGGCGTTTCGACCGGGGCCGGCACGATCTGCGGGCTCGACGGGACCGCGCGGGCCACGTCGTTGACCCGGCCGGCCTCGTCGAGCTTGGCGAGTTGCACCCTCGCGAGCTCGGCATAGATCCCGGCCTTGTGCGTGTTCAGGTACACCTGCCAGGCCTCGCGCTTTCCGACGCGCTCCACGATCTCGTAATCGGCCTTGGATTGGTCAAAGGCGGCGAGCCCCGATGGTGCCAGGGCCGGCCTGTCGGGCGCCCGCACCAGGGCGACCGTGCCGCCCCCGAGCGAGCCGTACACGAACGGCTCCTGCTGCCGGTTGGTCGCCTTGAGGACTTCATCCCGCACGCGCCCAAAGGCGAGGCGGATGTCGAGCCCCGGTTCCGTGAGGTTCTTCAGCAGTGCGGTCGTGAAGGGACTGTGATCGCCCTCCCCGTCGCTGGCGACCGACTTCTCCTTGGCCGCGTAGGCGACAAGCGTGTCGGTCATGGTCGGCTCCACCCGGCCGAGGCCCGGGGAGACGCCGCGGCTGACCACCCGCCGGCGCATCTTGCTCGCGAAGGGATTGTCCCGGCAGGCATCGAGGATGATGAGCCGCAGCCGCTTGGCCGGCTCCAGAGCCGCCATCAGGCGCTCCAGCGGGATGGCCTCGTCCTCGACGTCGCGCTCGTTCACGAGCTTCGCGTCCGAGGGGATCAGGTAGTTCTGGCTCGCTACCTCGATGCCGTGCCCGGCATAGAACACGACCGCGATGTCGGCCGTCGCCGCGGTGTCCTCGAACTCGCGGATGGCGCGCTTGAAATCCAGGTTGCGGACGTCCGTGCGGGCCGTGACGACCTCGAAGCCCGCTGTCCGGAACATGTCCGCGATGGCGTTGGCGTCCCGCACCGAATTCGGCAGGCGCGGGACCGACTCGTACGCCCCGATGCCGACGACCAGCGCGACGCGCTTCTCCTGCGCGGCGGCGTGCTGCGCCAGAGCCATCACCATCATGGCCGAGAGAAGCGCTATGAAGAAACGCCCAACCACGATCCGCAGCCGCCCGTTACATCCCTGTTCATTATCACGGTCGAACAAACGAAGAAACGGCGAAGTGCGCCCGCGCACGTTCGAGTCATTCCGCCCCCGCACGTCTATCGCCTGCCGCCCATCGGCCACGCGCTCGCGCGAACCTCTTCCAGACCTGCACACCCGGCAGTGTTTTCGGGACCAGCTGAAGACCTACCCCGGCCATGCTCGGCTTTTCCACTGCAACGTCAGGTATTGACAATCGCGCCACGGCTCCATCCACTCTGACCGTCCATCGTGACCCGGCTCATCACCATTCAGGCGACGGCCTATGGCAGCGACAATGCCGGGGTGGTGGGAGGGCGCGTGAGCATCAACCGCACCATCGCCGCGATCCTTGCCGCCGACGTCGTCGGCTTCTCCCGTCTGGTCGCGGATAGGGAGGAGGAAACGCTCGAACGGATGGCCGCGTACATGGCCGCCATCCGCGAGACCGTCGCGGAGGCCAACGGCCGCGTGTTCAACACGGCCGGAGACGCCGTGCTCGCGGAATTCCCCAGCGCCGTTCTGGCCGTCAAGGCGGCGCTCTCCATTCAGGAGGAGATTGCGGCCCGCAATGCTGCGCTGCCCCCCGAGCGGCGGCTCCAATTCCGCATGGGCATCACCATCGGGGATGTGGTGCAGCAGGACGGCGACCTGCTCGGGGACGCCGTCAACGTCGCCTCCCGCCTGCAGGGGCTCGCCCCTCCCGGCGGCATCTGCGTGTCCCGCTCCGTCCAGGAAGCGGTCGGAACCAAGGTCGATGCGCGGCTGGTCAGCTTGGGGCGGCACCGGCTCAAGAACCTTCCGGGGTCCGTCCCGGTGTTCCGGGTGGTGCCCCGGGGCGCGCCGGGTTCCCAAGCCGGCAGTTCCGGCTGGCGCCGGGCGGCATCCGCAGCCCTCGGCCTTCTGATCGTCGCCGGGATCGGCGCGGCCTGGTTCTTTCAGGACAATCTGTTCGGCTCCCTCGGGAGCGAGCGCGCCGGCAAGACGCTCACCAGCGAACAGGAGGCGGCAGCCAGGGCCGCCATGACCGTCAGCGTGGTGCAGCCGCAGCGCAGGTGTTTTCAAGACACCGTCCGGGTGAGCGGCATCGTGGCGCCGCGCGAGGAAACGGAGATCCGCCCGGACCGGGACGGCCTGCAGATCACACAGGTGCTGGCCGAACCGCTCGCCGAGGTCGCGGCCGGCGATGCCCTCGTTCACCTCGCGGCGCCGGACGGGCGCGCGGCTGGACCGATCGTGCTGCGGGCGCCCGTGGCTGGGACGATCGGCAAGAGCACGGCGGCGGTCGGGGCGTTCACGGCCGTGTCGGCGCCGCCGCTCTTCAGCATCATCAACCGGGGCGACATGGTGCTCGCCGCGGAGGCTCCCCTCGGGTCGCTGGAGCGTCTCCGGGCAGGGCAGGCCGCGACGGTTCGGGCGGTCGGCGGTGCAGCCATCCAAGGCCGGGTGCGGCGCATTTCGAGCGTTGCGGATTACGGCTCGCAACTCGCCTCCGTGACCCTGGAACTGCCCCGCGATCCGACCCTGCGGTGGGGCGTGTTCGCGCGCGGCGTGGTCACGATCGGCGAGCGCTGCGGCCTCGCCGTCCCGTTCTCCGCCGTGCTGCGCGAGGCGGAAGGGCCGATCGTGTTTGTCGTCTCCAACGCCGCGGCCGAGGCCCGCCCGGTGAAGATCGGTTTTTCGTCCGAAACCGAGGTCGAGCTGACGGACGGACTGACCGGAACGGAGCAGGTGGTGCAGCGGGCAGGACCCTTCCTGCGCGAAGGCGACCGCGTGCGCACCGTCGCCGCCCGATGATCATGGGGGCTAATTTTCGGCAGCGTCCTGCCTCGACCTCCCCGACCCCCTTCTGCGAACGCGGCGGCACCCCGTGCGGGGCGACACACCAGTATAGGCGAGTTCATCACGGCCTGATCCTTGTCATGACCGAGTCGAGCCGCGTAACATCGGCAGAAGCACACGGGAGTTGAGCAGAGCGAATGCTGCGTGTTTTGAAACGCTTGCTCGTCGCGATGTGCTTGGGCGCAGTTGCGCTCGCATCCAGCGCGGAGGCCCAGCGCGCAAACCCGCCGCGCGTTGGGCTGGTTATCGGCAACGCCAAGTACCCGGACGGTGATTACCCTCTGACCTCATCGACGGAGGACGCCCGATTTCTGGCCGCCGAACTGAAGAGCAAGGGGTTCGTGGTCAGCCTGGGCGAGAACTTGTCCCGGAGCGAGATGAAGGCGAGCTTCGACCGCTTCGTCGCCGGAATCCAACCCGGCTCGGCCGTTCTGCTGTATTTCAGCGGCTACGGCGTGCAATCGGGCCGAAAGAACTACCTCATCCCGGTTGATGCACAGATCTGGGCGGAGACGGACGTTCAGCGGGCCGGATTCGAGCTGAACGAGATGCTGGCGGAGATCGACCGTCGCAATCCCTCGAGCACTGTGGTCGTGCTCGACGCCGCGCACCGCAACCCGTTCGAGCGCCGCTTCAGAACCTATTCGAACGGCTTGGCGCCGATCGCCTCGCTGCCGCGCCCTGCCACCCTCATGTATTCCACCAGTCCCGGAAAGGTTTTGGCCCGCCCGGGCGGGGG
>JAQGJZ010000044.1 GCA_028290385.1 Enterovirga sp. | reverse complement strand
GCCAGCGCGCGCGTGTCCTCGTCGCCGAACAGGTCGGCCACATAGGGCCGGAGGCCGGCACGGCGCGCCGCCGCGGCGAGGGCCCGCCCCGACTGCGCCAGGATAAGGATCGCGTCAGCCACGGCCGGCGATCTCCGAGGCGAGCGCGAAGGCTTCGTGCAACCCGATCGCGAGCGGCTGGTCGGATGCGAGAATGCGCCGGAACAGGCCGAGCTCGGTTTGGTACTTGATGTTCCCGATCGCGAGCGCGCCGATGCCCAGGGCCTGGCCGATGTCACCGAGCGGCGAGCCGTTCGCCTGGACCTCCAGCCCTGCGATGCCGGCCGGAGGGACCGCGTTCACATCGGCGGCCAGGAGAAGCTTCGGCGCGTGCCGGAGGTCCTCAGCCGAGAGCACCTGGATACCGGCCTTCGCGGCGGAGAGCACCACCTCCGCCTGCCGGATGATCTCGCGCCGAAGCTCCGCCGTCGAGCCATCCGCCGCCTCCACGTTTGCGCCGAACCGGCTCCCGATCGCGGCAGCCACGCGGGCGACGCGGTCGGCCCCATCGTGGCCGACGAGCACGGGGCGCGCTCCCTCGCCCGCCGCCAGCACCGCCGCCCCGTAGGCCACCACGCCGGTCCCGCCGAAGATGGCGACGCGACGCCCAGCGATGCCGCTGCCGGCGCGATCGCTCAGCCTCCTCGACACCAGGGCGATCATTGCGGCGGCCGTGGTGAAGGAGCCGCTTGGATCCGCGAAAAGGCTCAGGCGGAACGGCGGCACGAAGGCCGCCTTCGCGGCGGCCATCATGTCCAGCGCGGTTTCGGCATCCTTGCCGCCGACGAACAGGCAGGTCCGGCTGCCGTCCTGCGGCGCGCGGGAGAAGATCGCGTCCTGCACGAGGCTGCCGACCTCGCCGGGCAGCACGGCTTGATAGGGCACGATCAGGTCGAACCCGGCATCCAGGGCCATGTTCACGTCGAACGGGCTGACGTGCTTCGAGGGGCTGAGCATGTGCAGGATGGACCGCGCCATGGGAGAGGTCTTCCCGATGTCTCAGGCGTCGAGGAGCGCGCTCTGGGCCGCGCCCTCGCCTGACGTGAGCAGCCGGATCTCGGCCGGTCCGTTGCGGCCGCGGACGGCCAGCACGCGAAGCCCCTCGGCCGGGCCTCCCGGCCGTCGCAGCCAGCGGACGGTGTCGGCGGCCTCGGCGTCCGAACTCGCGAAGGCGAAGCCCGTCGGCCCCCACGAGCTCTGGCCGGTGCCCGTGACCCCGAGCGTCTCGAGCGCCGCCACCGCCCTCGCGACCCGCGGGCTCGTGTAGCGGCCGCCCTGGGCGGGCGCGAAATGGTCGCCGAGCCGGCGCTGGATCTCCGCGATCCCGTCCCCGAAGGCCGGCAAGTCCTGCTCGGCCAAGGCGGGCAGGACCTGCATCAGAACGGTCCGGCAGATCCGGCCGGCATCCTGCTCCGGGAAGGGCGGCAGGCGCGCGAACGCGGCCCGCTCCGCCTCGCCGTGGACGCCGGCCATCTCGGGGTCCAGCACCAGCAGAACCCGCCACTCCGCCGGAAAATCCAGCCGGGCGACCACGGGCGGCAGGCCGTGGCCGCTTCGCCGGCCGCCGTCGACGATCAGCCCCCCATCGAAGAAGGCCGCGATGCCGACGCCCGAGCGGTTGCCGCGGTCAAGCGCCCGCGCAGCGTCGCGCGTGAAAGGCTGGCCGGCCAGGCGGGCGAGGCCCGCCCCCACTGCCAGGGCGAGCTGCGTGCCCGAGCCGAGGCCCGCATGGGCCGGAATCGCGGCGCGCGTCGTCACGGCGGCGGCGGAGCCGATGCCAAGGTGCTCGGCCGCAGCGCGGCAGATCCGGCGCACCCGCTCGGATTCGGGGCCATGGCATTCAGGCTGCTCGGAGCGCTGGAGCCGCACCTCCGTGTAGGGGGACTCGAGCGCAAGGCCGATGCTGCCGAAGTCCCGGCCTAGCCCGCCATGCAGGTCGAGGACCCCGAGATGCAGCCGAGCCGGCGCCCGCACTAGGACGGGTGGCCCACCTCGTGTCGCGTGCGAAGCCACTCGGTCGCGTCTCCACCCCAAGTTTCGGCAGCTTCACATGCCCGCCCTTCGGGCCGCAACTCGTGATGTTCTTAGAAAACTCACAGATCAAAGCTTCTGACGCGCGCCTCTCTTGCTCTCAACATTGCCGAGACGCAGTGTCTGGCCGGCTCTTTAGACCGTCGATATTGCGCGACCGAGAGAAACGATCGGCCGTAATCGAGCTCGATGAGAGCACCTGAGGAGCGGCTTCGCGGAACAGCGGCACGGGCATGGCTGCGTGGATCGACGGCATGAGCGTGGACGAGGCGACCGCCTTCGCGAGTGCGGCCGATCTCCTGGCGCAAGCTCGCCTGCCGGCCATTGCGGGCCTCGTTGCCGATGTCGACGCGATCCGGGCGGGCATCCGGCTGGCCGAAGCCATCGGCGGGATGGTGGACCCGCTCGGCGCGCCGGAGCTCTATGCCGCCCTCGGCGGCCTCGTGTCTGCCGGCCAGATGGCGACCACGCCGACCGAGGCGGTGTGCCGGGCCGACCTCGTCGTCGCGGTCGGCGAGGCGGCCGCGCGATCGCCGCTCCTGCACCGGCTCGCGGCATCGTCCCCGGTTCACGGCAGCACTGCGGGCACGGCGCGCGAGATCATGGTGCTCGGCGGCTCCCCGCCGGAGGCGATCGCGCACAAAGCCTGCCCGCTCC
>JAQGJZ010000369.1 GCA_028290385.1 Enterovirga sp. | reverse complement strand
CAATGTCGGCCGCCTCGGCGGAATGAAGGGCCCGTTCGACTTCGACCTGCATGCGCTGAAGCGCATCAGCTATATCGGGGTGACGTTCCGAACGCGCTCGGCGGAGGAGGTGCGCGAGATCCAACGCAGGATGCGCGAGGATCTCTGGGACGACGTGGCAACCGGCGCATTCCGCCTCCCGGTCGACCGCTCCTTCCCGCTCGACGACGTTGCTGCCGCACTTACCCACGTCAAGGCGAACGCGCATTTCGGGAAGGTGCTGCTGATCCCGTGAGCGAGGCCGGTTGGGCCTCACTCACCGAGAGCTCAATCCGCGGTCCAGCCGCCGTCAACCAGGAGAGCCGAGCCGGTCATTAGGGCCGAGGCGTCCGACGCCAGGAACACGATGGCGCCGGTCAGGTCCTGAACCTGGCCGACCCGGCCAAGCTTGATCTTCGACACGACGCTGTCGCGGAACGCGGCGTCCTCGAAGAACGGCTTCGTCATCGGCGTCTCGATGAAGGTCGGGCAGAGCGTGTTGACGCGGATGCCATGGGGCCCGAGCTCAACCGCCATCGCCTTGGTCAGCCCCTCCAGCGCGTGTTTCGACGCGCAATAGATCGTGCGCCGCGCACCGCCCACATGCCCCATCTGCGAGGACATGTTGATGATCGAGCCCGGCCGCCCGGCCTCCAGCAGGCGCCGGACGACCGCCTGCGCGGCGAAATACGCCGCGCGCACGTTCAGGTCCATCACGGCGTCGAAATCCTCGGCCGTCACCTCGACGAACGGCTTCGGCCGGTTCGTGCCGGCATTGTTCACGAAGACGTCGAAGGGATCCGTCGCGGCGATCGCCTGGGCGAAGCCCGCGAGATCGGTGACGTCGACGGCAAGCGCCCGTGCCTGCCCGCCGCCAGCCCGGATTTCGGCCGCGGCGGCCTCGATCTCGCCCGACGAGCGCGCCGCGAGAGTCACCTCGGCGCCAGCCTCGGCCAGCGCCTGTGCGGCCGCGAGACCGATGCCCCGGCCTGCGCCGGTCACGAGCGCCCGCCGTCCATCCAGGCGGAAGGACGGCAGGACGGTGTTCGCCACGGCCGCGCTCATTCGGCGGCAGTCGCGTAGGGGATGTTGCGGCCGCCATAGCGCCGGACGCGAATGTTCGCCTGCTCGGCATGACCGGCGAAGCCTTCCAGCATGCAGAGCCGCGAGCAATACTCGCCGATCATCGCGGACGCCTCGTTGGTCAGGACCTTCTGGTAGGTGACGGTCTTCAGGAACTTGCCGACCCAGAGGCCGCCCGTGTAGCGCGCCGCCTTCTTGGTCGGCAGCGTGTGGTTCGTGCCGATCACCTTGTCGCCATAGGAGACGTTGGTGCGCGGGCCGAGGAACAGCGCCCCGTAATTCGTCATGTTCTTCAGGAAGTAATCCGGATCGCGGGTCATCACCTGGACGTGCTCGGAGGCGATGCGGTCGGCCTCGGCCACCATCTCGTCCTCGTCGGCGCACAGGATCACCTCGCCGTAATCTTCCCAGGCCTGACGGGCTACCACCCCGGTCGGCAGGATCTGAAGCAGCCGCTCGATCTCCTCCATCGTGGAGCGCGCCAGCTTCTCGGAGGTCGTCAGCAGGATGGCGGGCGAGTTCGGCCCATGCTCGGCCTGGCCGAGAAGGTCGGTCGCGCACAGCTCGCCGTCGACGGTGTCGTCGGCGATGACCAGCGTCTCGGTCGGGCCTGCGAACAGGTCGATGCCGACGCGCCCGAAGAGCTGGCGCTTGGCCTCGGCCACATAGGCGTTGCCGGGGCCGACCAGCATGTCGACCGCCGAGATCGACTCGGTCCCGAGCGCCATCGCACCCACGGCCTGCACGCCGCCGAGGCAATAGATCACGTCCGCACCCGCCAGGTGCTGCGCGGCCACGATGGCCGGCGCCGGCTTGCCGCCGAACGGGGGCGCGCAGGTAACGATGTTCGGCACGCCCGCGACCTTGGCGGTCACGACCGACATGTGCGCGGACGCGAGCAGCGGATACTTGCCGCCCGGCACGTAGCAGCCGACCGAGTTCACCGGGAGGTTCTTGTGGCCGAGCACGATGCCCGGCATCGTCTCGACCTCGATGTCCTTCATCGAAGCACGCTGGTGCTCGGCGAAGTTCTTCACCTGCGCCTGCGCGAACTTGATGTCCTCGATGTCACGGGCCGAGAGCTGGCTCATGCAGTCGCGGATCTCCGCGTCCGTCAGCCGGTAATCCTCGCGGTCCCAATTGTCGAACTTCTTCGACATCTCGCGGACCGCCGCGTCGCCGCGTTCGCCGATGTCCTTGAGGATACCTTCAACGATCGCGCGCGTCTTGGCGTCGTCCTCAGCCTTCTGCTCGGCGTCGCGGCCGCGCTTCAGCACCTGTGCCATGGTCTTTCTCCTGATGTTGTCCGTCGCGTTCCGTCCGGCCTCAAGCCGCGGCGGCATTCACACGGAGCAGTAGCGTTCCTGGATCTCGGCATCGGCGAGGAGCGCAGCGGCGCCCGCCTCGTGCACGATCACCCCTTGGTCGACGACATAGGCCCGGTCGGCGATGCCGAGTGCGAGCTCGACGTTCTGCTCAACGAGCAGGATCGTCTGACCTTCGGCCTTCATGGTCTTGAACAGCTCGAACATCTCATCGACGAGGACCGGCATGATCCCCTCCGACGGCTCGTCCATCATGATGAGCTTCGGCTCGGCGATCATGGCGCGGGCGATGGCGAGCATCTGCTGCTCGCCGCCGGACATGGTGATGGCTGTCTGATCCAGACGCTCGGCGAGCCGCGGGAAGATGCGCTTCGTCCGATCGATCAGTTCGGCCTCGCGCTTCTTCAACGACGAAGCGACCAGGCCGAGGCTCAGGTTCTCGCGCACGGTCAGGCCGGGGACGATCCGGCGTTCCTCCGGCACATAGGCCAGGCCCGCCCCGTAACGCAGGTGGGCCGGGCGGCCGCGGAGTTCCTGCCCTTCGAAGACGACGCTGCCCGTCGTCTTCGACAGCAGCCCCATGATCGACTTCAGCGTCGTCGTCTTGCCGGCGCCGTTGCGGCCGATCAGGCAGACGATCTCGCCCTTGCGGATTTCGAGGTCGATGCCCTGGAGCACATGGCTCGGCCCATACCAGGCGTTGAGCGCCTCTACCTTCAACACGGCTCAGAACTCTCGGGTGCGCGCGGTGCGTGCCGCGACGAGGTTTCGGGATGCGGGCACCGTCAATGCTCCCGCTGGCCGAGATAGACGCGCTTCACCGTCTCGTTGCGGCGGATCTCGTCAGGCGTTCCTTCAGCCAGCAGTTCGCCGTGATGCAGCACGAGCAGGCGATCGCAAATGCCCATGACGAGCTTCATCTTGTGCTCGACCAGGATAATGGTGCGCTCGGTTGCGAGTTGCACGATGAGGTCCATCATCGTGCGGGTTTCCTCCGGGCTCATGCCGGCGGTCGGCTCGTCCAGGAGGAGGAGCCGCGGCCGGGAGGCGAGCGCCATCCCGATCTCAAGCGCGCGCTGCTCGCCATGCGCGAGCGCCGAAGCCAGCTCGAAGCGGCGCGGCCACAGGCCGACCGTCTTCAGCAGCTCGTCCGCGACGTCGAGAAACTCCGCCATCCCCGCCCGCGGGCGCCAGATGTCGAACCGCGTCTTGAGCGCCTGGGCGGCGATGCGGACGTTTTCGCGCACGCTCAGCTGCGGGAAGACGTTCGTGATCTGAAAGGACTTGGCAATGCCGAGATGGGCGAAGCGATGCTGCGGCAGGCCGGTGACGTCCTGGCCTTCGAAGGTCACCTTGCCGGAACTCGGCGCCAAGGAGCCGGAGAGCAGGTTGAAATACGTGCTCTTGCCGGCGCCGTTCGGGCCGATGATCGAGGTCAGTGCGCCGCGGCGGAATTCCGCGGACACGTCCTTCAGGGCGACGAACTTGCCAAACGTGCGGCCGACGCTGTCGGTCCGCAGGATGACGTCGGACACGGGCGCGCTCATCGCCGGCTCCAATGCAGGATCGAACCCCAGATGCCGCGCGGGAAAAACAGCACGCAGACGATGAACACGACGCCCACGACCAGTTGCCAGTGCACGGTGTAGACGGAGACCAGGTTCTCCAGGACCAGGAAGACGGCCGCGCCGACGAAGGGCCCGAAGAAGGTGCCCATGCCGCCGAGGAGGCACATCATCACGGCCAAGCCCGATGTCTCAATGCCGAGCATCTCAACCGGCACGATCGCGAGGTGAATGGCCTGGAGGGAGCCCGCGAGGCCGCAGAACCCGCCGGACAGGACAAAGGCGAGCAGGCGCGACCGGCTGACGTCGTACCCGCAGGCGCGGGCACGGGCCTCGTTCTCGCGGATGCCCTCGATCACCGCGCCGAACGGCGAAGCGAGGATCCGGGACAGGATGAACAGGCTGGCAAAGACGAAGGCCGCGATCACGTAATAGCGGGTCAGCGAATCCACGAAGTTCAGCTGCAGGCCGAACACGTTGATCGTGGTGAGCGAGGGGAGCCGCAGCCCGTTCTCGCCGCCCGTCCAATCCACCGCCTGGTAGAACAGGTAGTAGACGCATTGCGCGAGGGCGAGCGTCACCATCGCGAAGTAGATGCCGCGGGTGCGGATCGCGATGATGCCGATCAGGAAGGCGATCAGCACGCCGCCGAGTGTCCCGGCCAGGATGCCGAGCCACCACGGCACGCCGGCATGAACCAGCGCTATGCCGCAGAGATAGGCGCCGCCGCCGAACAAAGCTGCGTGCCCAAAGGACAAGAGGCCCAGATAGCCGAACAGCAGATTGAAGCCGAGCGCGTAGAGCCCGTAGGTGAGAACGACGATCGCGAGCGCGTGGAACGGCAGCACGAGCGGGAAGACCAGCAGAAACAGGCCGGCCAGGAGCACGCGGTGACGCTCGGCGAGGTCGAGCAGCCGCGTACCGGTCGAGGATGGCGCCAGATCGGCGCGGGTTGTGGCGAGTTCGGCGGACATGGGCTCAGCTCATCAGGCCGGCGCGGCCGAAGAAGCCCTGCGGACGGACCAGCAGGACGATGGCCATGAGTGCGAAGATCGAGACCTTCGCCATCTCGGGCGCGAACAGAGAGGTCATGCTCACCACGACCCCGACGAGAAGCCCAGCCAGAACGGCCCCCATGAGCGAGCCCATCCCGCCAACCACCGTCACGACGAACGCCTCGGCCAGGATCGTGGCGCCCATCTCGGGCGCGACGCCCTGGAGCGGGGCCGCGAGCAGCCCGGCGAGCCCCGCGATGCCGGTCCCGATGCCGAACACGATGAGCCACACCTTGGAGACGTCGACGCCCAGGATGCGGACAATCTGCGGGTCGCGCGCACCGGCACGGATGATGAGACCGAAGCTCGTCTTCTCGAGGAAGATGTAGAGGCCGATCAGCACAACCGCGGTCGCCGCGATGACGAACAGACGGTAGAGCGGGAAATAGCCGACCCAGATGTCGACCGCGCCCTGAAGGAGCTCCGGCGTGTCGAACGGGTAGCCCGTGCGGCCGAAGACGATGCGGACCACCTCGATCATCACGTAGCCGAGCCCGAAGGTGAGAAGCAGCGGATAGTCGATCCCGCGACCGTAGAGCGGGCGGATGAGAACGCGTTCGACCGCGAGCCCGATCAGCCCCACGGCGATCGGCACCAGGAGAAGCGCGACCCAGAAATTCACACCGATGGACAGTGCATAGAGGCCGACATAGGCGCCGATCATGTAGAACGCGCCATGGGCAAAGTTGACCACCGTCAGCATGCCGAAGATCAGCGACAGGCCGATGGAGAGGAGAACATAGACCGCCCCGAGCGCGAGCCCTGTGAAGAGCTGCATCGCGATCAGGTCGGGGGTGAGTGCGGCTAACATCGGTTGCAAGGTCCCGCTGAAACAACAAATGCGGCCGGCCGGAGCCGGCCGCATTCAATCGTGATGTTTACGCCTTGTGGCCGAGTTCGTCGCAGCTGCGCAGGACGGTCTCGCTCGGCTCCTCCGTGTGGACGATCTCGAACACGTCCTCCGGGG
>JAQGJZ010000348.1 GCA_028290385.1 Enterovirga sp. | reverse complement strand
CGTGCGGTGCATCGCGCGGATCAGATCCGCCGCGAACATGAAGCTGCCCTTCAGGACGGCGATGACGAGAAGGTCGGGCGAGGCCGCAGCCGCGATCTCGGCCGCCATGGCTTGGTTCCGCTCAGCGATGGTCGCTTCATCGTACAGGACTCGGACGCGAGGAGTTGAGTTCATGCCTGGAGCATCCGCCAGAATCTCACCGCAAGGCAACGGACTGATCGCCACTCCCCACCTGGAAGGACGCGACAAGGCGCGCTCCGTCCAGCGGCGGCGAGGCGAGCCGCGCCGTGAACCGCGCGCTCTCGCCCGGGCCGAGCTGCGGGACCGGCGGCTTGGCCGACCAGCGGTATAGGTCCGCGCCGTCCTTGTCCGCCACCGCGAGATCGAGTCGGGGCAGGAGCACGGGCCCGGCCGAGGTCGAGCGCACTTCCCCCTCGATCACGAGGACGCGCGCCGACCCCTCCTGCTCGACCGCGGCCCTGACCCCGGCGAGCTCGAGCCCGATGAGGTTCACCGGGAGCCCGATGGCCGCAAACAGCGTCGCGGTCGGGGGAAGCTGCCGGACGACCTGCTGGCGCAGCCCGATCGCCGCGGGCGGGGCGATCAGCACGGTCAGGATCATGGCAACAGCCAGTGCCCGACCGGTCCGGCTCTGGCTGCGGACCGCGCGGCGGGGCGCGCGCACGGGAAGCTTCGGGCGGTCGTTCGGGGGGAGGGCGCCGCTCGCGACGCCGTCGATGGTCTGCGGGAGGCGGCCGGCCGGAGACGTCTCCGCGTCGGAGGCGGCGGGCTTGCGCACGAGCCATGTCTCGCGGCACACGGCGCAGCGAACCTTACGGCCGCCGTCCCCGATCCGATCGGGATCGAGCGCGTATTCGCTTGCGCAGGACGGGCAGACGATGAGCATGACGAATCGGTCGAGGCGGTCCCCCAGTCTCGTGAGACCACCCTCGACCGTCCGTAGTTAACAGCGCCTCAATCGGAGCCGGTCCGGCTTGGAACAGCCTGTCGTCGCGTTCGACGCCGTGGGCCTGCGCTACGGCCAGGGTCCCGAGATCCTCCACGATGTGAGCTTCGCCATCGAGCCGGGCTCGTTTCAGTTCCTCACCGGGCCCTCGGGCGCCGGCAAGACGACGCTGATCCGCCTCATCCTGCTGTCGCTGCGCCCGAGCCGGGGCCTGATCCACCTGTTCGGCGAGGAGGCCGCCCGCATCTCCGGACCCGCGCTGACCTCGGTTCGCCGCCGCATGGGGGTGGTGTTCCAGGATTTCCGCCTGCTGGACCACCTCACGACCTACGAGAACGTCGCCCTGCCGCTGCGCGTGCGGGAGCGCGAGGAGGCGAGCTACCGCGCGGAGGTGATGGAGCTGCTGGATTGGGTCGGCCTCGGGACCCGGGCGGGCGCCATGCCGGCCGTGCTGTCGGGCGGCGAGAAGCAGCGCGCTGCGATCGCGCGCGCCTTGATCGCCCGGCCGGAGCTCATCCTGGCGGACGAGCCGACGGGCAATGTCGACCCGGCGCTGGCCCGGCGGCTGCTGCGCTTGTTCACCGAGCTGAACCGGCTCGGCACCTCCGTGCTGATCGCGACGCACGACCTCGCCCTCATGGACCAGGTCGACGCGCACCGCCTCGTGCTCAGCGATGGCCAACTCTATTCGGACGCCTGAGGGGGGACGTCGGTTGCAAAACGCCCTTCACGGCCGGCGCGGGCCCGGAGCCCTTGTCCTGTCGGATCCGACGGCGACGCGATCGCTGTTCGCGATCATCGCCATCCTGACCTTCCTGGCGGGCCTCGCCGCGATGGGGGCGCAGATCGTGGCTGCGAGTTCGCGCGAATGGCGCTCCGCCACCGCCCGCGAGGCCACGATCCAGCTCCGGCCGCAGAGCGGGCGCGACATCGAGGCGGACCTCGCCCGGGTGGCGGCGCTGGGCCGGTCCGCCCCGGGCGTCGCGGACGCCCGGGTGCTGCCCAAGGCGGAGGCCGAAGCGTTGCTCGAACCCTGGCTCGGCAGCGGCCTCGATCTGAGCTCGCTGCCAATTCCGCGCCTCGTCGTGCTTCGGCTCGACCTGGAGGCCGCGCCCGATCTCGCCGCGCTTGGCAGCCGGGTCGCCGCGGAGGTGCCCGGGGCGACGCTGGACGATCACGGCAGCTGGCGCGCCAGGCTTTCGGGGCTGGCCAACACCATCATCGGGGTCGCGGCGGGGCTGGTCGTGCTGGTCGTCGCGGCCTCCGGCATCGCGGTCGGGTTCGCGACCCGCGGCGCCATGGCCGGCAGCCGCGACGTGGTCGACGTGCTGCAGCTCGTGGGGGCGACGCGCCGCTTCATCGTACGGGAATTCGCCTTGCGCTTTCTGCGGCTCGCGATGCTCGCCGCACTCTGCGGCGGCGTGGCGGCAGGCTTCGCGGCGCCGCTGCTGGGGACGATCGCGGCGCTCGCCTCGGCGACGGACGGCGCGGATGAGGCTTTTCTCGGCGCGGCGAGCATGGGCTGGCGCGGCTACCCGCTGATTGCGCTTGTTGCCGCAACCGTCGCGGCGATCGCGGGTTTTGTATCGGTCGCCACCGCGAAACGCTTTCTTCGGCAAACGCGGGCAACGTGACGCGGAGGGTTGCCCTTCCGGCGGCCCAATCGGCTCTATGCTTCCCGCCGGTCCGGGTCATCGAAGCGAAGGCAAGCTGGTCCATGATGGTCTGTGCGGGACAGGATCTTGAACCCTGACGGGTCTGGCACGCTGCGGCGGGTAGCCCTCGGCGCCGGGGGAGGGATCCTGCTGCTCGGGATGGTCGGAGCCGGCGGGTTTCTGGCCTTCGTCGGCTCCATCGACCGCGTCGAGCGCGATCCGCCGGCGGGCGCGGACGCCATCGTGGCGCTTACGGGCGGGGCCCAGCGCATCACGGATGCGATCGAGCTGCTCGGCCGCGGCTTCGGCGGCCGCCTGCTCATCACGGGCGTGAACGAGCGCACCAGCCGCGAGGAGATCGCGCGGCTCTCGCCCGGGCAGCGCCGGCTCGTGCAATGCTGCGTGGATCTGGATTACCGCGCCCGCAACACGGTCGGGAATGCCGAGGAAACGCGCCGCTGGGTGCGCGAAAACGGCTTCCAGTCGCTGATCGTCGTGACCTCGAACTACCACATGCCGCGCACCATGGTTGAGCTCGACCATGCGCTGCCGCAGACTCGCAAGCTGCCGCATCCCGTGGTGACCCGCGCGATCGACCCGGCGGGGTGGTGGGGCAATCTCTCGGCCATGCGCCTTCTCGCCAGCGAATACCTCAAGTTCATGACGGTCTCGGTGCGCACGCGGCTCTCCGCTTCACCGCAGGACGACGTGCCCCGGCGCGAGCGCCCGCGCGGGCCGCTCGACGAGTTGGCCCGCCGCTGAGGGGCCTGCGCTTTCCCCGTTTCGGGTTTTCGGACTAAGAGGCGGGACGTCATGTCGGCCGCCCTGGGCGGTGCTCCCGCCCGAACCACGAATGATTGCCGCCAGATCCCTCCTGTTCAGCATCGTGTTCTACCTGAACACGGTCGTCATGCTGATCGCGGCGATTCCGACCTTCCTGATGCCCCGCACGGCCATTCTGCGCGTGGCGCAGACCTGGGCGAAGATCAGCGTGTTTCTGCTGCGCGTGATCGTCGGGACCAGGGTGGAGTACCGCGGGCTCGACCGGATCCCCCCGGGCGGACTGCTGGTCGCGTCCAAGCACCAGTCCTTCGCCGATATCCATGCGCTGCTGCCGAAGCTGCGTGATCCGACCTTTATCCTGAAGCGCGAGCTCACCTGGATCCCGCTGTTCGGCTGGTTCACGATCAAGGCCGGCATGATCCCGGTCGACCGGAGCCGCGGCGCCGCCGCCATCGGGGACATGAACCGGCGCGCCCGCGACGAGGTCCTGCGCGGCCGCCAGATCCTGATCTACCCGGAGGGAACCCGCCGCCACCCCGGCGCCGCGCCCACCTACCGGCAGGGCGTCGCCCACCTGTACCGCTCGCTCGGCGTGCCTTGTGTGCCGGTGGCGCTGAATTCCGGCCTGTTCTGGCCGCGCCGCAGGCTGCTGATGCAGCCGGGCACGATCGTGGTGGAGTTTCTGGAGCCCATCGCGCCCGGGCTGGAACGCGAGGAGTTCATGGCGCTCCTCGAAGCCCGCATCGAGAGGGCGTCGAACCGCCTGCTGGACGAGGCCCGGCAGCCGCGCGGCTACACCGGACCGGAGGGGATCTAGCCGGGTCTCAGCGGGATGGCAGCCTTGACGTGGAGGCTTTCCTTCCTATATGAGAACAAATGTCGAACAGACGCAAACTTTCCTGGCTGACATCGATGCGGGACATGCGGCACGAGCGGATCGCCAGGGCCATGGTGCGCGAGGAGCGGCTTCGCGCGACGATCGGGCTGCGCGAGCAGCCGGCGCTCACCTCCTGGCGCGGCAAGTCCGGCCGTCGCTACGTCGTGGGCATCCATCCGGCGAACGAGGCCGACATCGCCGACATCACGGATGCCGTGCTGATCGCGGTTCGGCGTTCAGGCGAGGGCGCCGCCGAGGTGCTGGACGTGGCGGCGCCGGGCGCCCTGTCGCCCGCGCGCCAGCGCCAGCGCTGGCTGTCGAGCATGCGCGCCCGCGGCGCGACGGAGCTCCACGTTCACCGCTTGGCGGAGAGCGAGGCCGAGCGCCGGGCGGT
>JAQGJZ010000338.1 GCA_028290385.1 Enterovirga sp. | reverse complement strand
CCCGCCCGGAAAGATGTTCTCGGGCGCGAGCCCGTCGCGCCACTCGCCCTCGAGCCCATCGGCCCGGATTGTGACCTCGGCCGCCTCGGGGGCGGCGTTGACGGCGACGATCACCCGCTCGGCTTCGTGGTCGCGCGCGAAGGCGAATTGCTCGGACGCGACATGGAGCTCGCGGTAGCGGCCGACCCGCAGCGCCGCATGCTGCTGCCGCAGCGCCGCGAGGCTGCGGATCAGCGCCGGCAAGTCAGGATGGGGCGCGCCTTCGCCGAGGCGGGCCGGATCGAGCGCAGGGCGGAGCGGCCCGTCCGTCCCCTTCTCCTTGCGGCCCGCGATGCCCCGTTCGCTTCCGTAATACACCGAAGGCAGGCCCGGCACCGTGAATAGGAGCACGTGCACGGGCACGAGATGCGCCGGCTCGCGCAGCCGGCTCGCAACGCGCTCGACGTCGTGGTTGTCGAGGAAGTTGTAGAGCGTCAGGTCACGATAGATGCCGCCCTCGCCGAACTGCCGCTGCAGCGAATGCGCCACCTCGAAGTAGTTGCGGTCGTTGTGGCTCGACCAGAGGCCCTTGTGCAGTTCGTAATTGGTCGTCGAGTCGAGCGCAGCCTCCTCGATCCAGGTCCGGTAATTGCCGTGGATCACCTCGCCCTTGAGCCAGATGTCCGGCTTTAGGCTGCGGCAGAACGCAGCGAGATCGCGCTGGTAGCCGCGGTCGAGCACGTCGGCCGCGTCGAGCCGCAGCCCGTCGATCCCAAAACCTTCGATCCACATCCGCACAGCCGCAAACAGGTGCTCGCGCATGGCCGGCTCGGCGAGGTTCAGCTTCACGAGGTCGTAATGTTTGTTCCACCCCTCGTAGAAGAACGGATCGCCGAGCGGGCTTTCGCGCCCGAAATCGAGGTGGAACCAGGACCGGTAGGCCGAGCCCTCGCGGTGGGCGAGCACGTCGCGAAAGGCCCAGAAGTCGCGCCCGACATGGTGGAACACGCCGTCCAGCACCACCCGCATTCCGGCCGCGTGCGCCTCCGCGACCCAGGCCGCAAAAGCCTCGTTGCTGCCGAGCCGGCGGTCGATCGCGAAGAGGTCAGCCGTATCGTAGCCATGCCGGCTCGACTCGAAGACCGGGCCGAGCAGGATCGCGTTCGCGCCGACCTCGCGCGCCGGCCCGAGCCAGCCCGAGAGTCGGGCGATCCGGTCGGCCGGCGGCGAGACGAAGTCGTTCCGCTCCGGCGCGCCGAGCGCCCCGAGCGGGAAGATGTTGTAGAAGACCGCGTTTTCCGCCCAGCCCGGCATCCTGGCTCCTTCAGCTCCCGGCCGAGCCGGAGCAACGCGGCGCAGGCCGGGCTTGTTCGCCGCCATGTTCGACGGCCCGGCGCGCACCCCGGCATTTCTTAACCGGGGACGACTCCCTTTCCGCGGGGTGAAAGCGGGCTCGCGCCCTGCTAGCCTCCGGCCATGCCGATGGATGTCGCGTACCCGATGGCCGGCGAGGAGCCGGTCGTGCTGCCGGATGAGCCTGCGCCCGCCGCCGCGCCCGAGGCGCGCGTCACGCCCATGATGGCGCAATATATCGAGATCAAGGCCGCCAATCCGGACTGCCTCCTGTTCTACCGGATGGGGGACTTCTTCGAGCTGTTCTTCGACGATGCGGAGATCGCCTCACGGGCGCTCGGCATCGCGCTCACCAAGCGCGGCAAGCATCAGGGGCTCGACATCCCGATGTGCGGCGTGCCGGTCGACCGGTCGGACGATTACCTGCACCGCCTCATCGCGCTCGGGCACCGGGTCGCGGTGTGCGAGCAGACCGAGGACCCCGCGGAGGCGAAGAAGCGCGGCGGTAAATCCGTCGTGCGCCGCGCCGTTGTGCGCCTGGTGACGCCGGGAACGCTGACCGAGGATCGCCTGCTCGAGCCGGCCCGCGCGAACCTGCTCGCGGCCGTGGCGCGGCGGCGGGTGTCCGATACGGCCTTCTGCTACGGCCTCGCGGCCATCGACATCTCGACGGGCCGCTTCTCCGTATCGGAGACGGACGGCTCCGGCCTGGCGGCCGAGATCGCGCGGCTTGACCCGCGCGAGATCGTGCTGCCCGACACGATCCATGACGATCCCGACCTGAAACCGGTCTGGCGCGACCAGAAGGCGGCCCTCACGCCGCTGCCCCGGGACGGGCTCGACCCGGCCTCGGCCGAGCGCCGGCTGAAGGAGTTCTTCGCGGTCGCGACCCTCGACAGTTTCGGCACCTTTACGCGCGCCGAGATCGCGGCCGCGGGCGCAGCGCTGTCCTATGTCGAACGCACGCAGTTCGGCAGCCGGCCGGCGCTGTCCCCGCCCGCCCGGCTCGAAGGCGGCGCAACGCTCCTGATCGACCCCGCCACCCGCGCGAACCTGGAGCTGACCCGCACGCTGGGGGGCGAGCGGGCCGGCAGCCTGCTCTCCGCCATCGATCGCACGCTGACGGCGGCGGGCGGACGGCTCCTGGCCGAGCGCCTCGCGGGTCCCCTGACGGACCTGCCCACCATCACGCGCCGGCAGGACTCGCTTGCCTTCCTGCTCGCCGAGCGCGAGTTGCGCGAGGTTTTGCGCGAGCGCCTCGCCCTCGCCCCGGATTCCTCCCGCGCGCTGTCCAGGCTGTCGCTCGCCCGCGGTGGCCCGCGCGACCTCGCCTGCCTGCGCGACGGCCTGCAGGCCGCGGACAGCATCGCGGCCCGGCTCGACGGGATCGACGACCTCCCCGGCGAGCTCGCCGGAGCGCGCGAGATGGCGCGCGGCGTCCCGCCCGAACTCGCGGCCGAACTGGCCCGGGCGCTCGCGGACGAGCTGCCGCTGCTGCGCCGCGACGGCGGCTTCATCCGGGCTGGCTACGACCCGGCGCTCGACGAGGCCCGCGAGCTCGCACAGGATTCCCGCCGCGTCATCGCGGCCCTCCAGGCGCGGTATGCGGCCGAGACCGGCTGCCGCACGCTGCGCGTCAAGCACAACAACGTCATCGGGTATTTCGTCGAGGTGCCGCAAGCGGCCGGGGAAGAGCTCGCGCGCGCGGAGAACGCGTTCATCCACCGCCAGACCATGGCGGGCGCGATGCGCTTCACCACCACGGAGCTCGGCGAACTCGAACAGAAGATCGCGTCGGCCTCCGACCGCGCGCTCCGCATCGAGCTCGGCCATTTCGAGACGCTCGCCGGGGCGGTGAACGCGGCCGCCGCGCAGATCGCGGCCGCCGCGGACGCGCTCGCGGTCCTCGACGTCACGGCCGCTCTGGCGGAACTGGCGGACGACCTCGCCTGGACCCGCCCGAAGCTCGACGACAGCCTCGCGTTCCACATCGAGGGCGGGCGCCACCCGGTGGTCGAGGCGGCGCTGAAGCGCGACGGCGAGCCCTTCATCCCGAACTCAACCGAGATCGGTGGCGAGACGGACGGCCGCATCCTGCTCGTCACCGGCCCGAACATGGGCGGCAAGTCGACCTATCTGCGCCAGAACGCGGTGATCGCCGTGCTCGCCCAAACGGGCGCTTTCGTGCCCGCTAAGGCGGCGCATCTCGGCATCGTGGACCGGCTGTTCTCCCGCGTCGGCGCGGCGGACGATCTTGCACGCGGGCGCTCGACCTTCATGGTCGAGATGGTCGAGACCGCCGCGATCCTGCACCAGGCCACGCGGCGCTCGCTCGTGATCCTGGACGAGATCGGCCGCGGCACCGCGACCTTCGACGGCCTGTCCATCGCCTGGGCAGCCATCGAACACCTGCACGAGCAAAACCGCTGCCGCGCGCTGTTCGCGACGCATTTCCACGAACTCACCGCCCTCGCCGAGCGGCTGCCGCGCCTCTCCAACGCAACCTTGCGGATGACGGAGTGGAACGGCGACGTGGTGTTCCTGCACGAGGTGGTGCCGGGCGCGGCCGACCGCTCCTACGGGCTCCAGGTCGCGCGCCTCGCCGGGCTCCCGGCCGCCGTGGTCGAGCGCGCCAAGGTGATCCTGTCCGAGCTGGAGAAGCAGGACCGCGAGCGCCCCAAGGCGGCCCTGATCGACGAGCTTCCGCTCTTTGCCGCCGCGAAGCCCGCGCCCGCGGAGCCGGCCGGGCCGGACCCGCTCCGCACCGCCCTCGCGGCCATCGACCCCGACGACCTGTCCCCGCGCGGGGCGCTGGAGGCGCTATATCGGTTGCGGGACCTCGCGGCAAAGTAGGTCGGCGCCCGCCTGATCCCGCCGGCCGCGACGGCTCCGACGCTACCCGGCGGCGCCGATCACCTCCGCGAGCGCGACCGTGCGGCTCGCGATATCGGCATGCATGCGCTCGACCATGCGGCCGTCCAGCGAGATCACGCCCCGCCCCTTGTTCTCGGGCAGGTCGAACGCCGCGATGATCTTTCGGGCCGCCGCGACCTCGTCCGGCGCCGGCGCGAAGACCTCGTTCGCGGCCGCCACCTGGTTCGGGTGGATCAGCGTCTTGCCGTCCATGCCGAGATCGCGGCCCTGCTCGCATTCGGCCCGGAAGGCTTCCGTGTCCTGCAGGTCGTTGTAGACGCCGTCGAGCACGTCGAGGCCATGCGCGCGCGCTGCGGCGACGACCGTCGTCAGCCACGGCAGCATCGGCCAGCGCCCCGGGACGAAGCGGGCCCGCGTTTCCTT
>JAQGJZ010000330.1 GCA_028290385.1 Enterovirga sp. | reverse complement strand
TCGTGGTGGACTCGGCCGTCTTCCTGCACCTCGCCTTCGGCGACCTGAGCTTCCTGCCGGGCCAGATCCTCGGCAAGTTCTGGATGGTGCTCCTGACCATCCCGGTCGTGCACTGGCTGCGCCGGCGCGACGACCGGCTCGGCGTCAGCTTCGCCTAGAGTTTGGGCCCGCCCCTGCCGGGCTCACGCGCCTGCGGCAGCGCCGTCCGGCTGCGACAGGGCGGCGAACTCCACCGCATCGTGGCTGCAGAAGATCCGCACTCTCGCGTCGCGGTCCATCGCGAGGTCGCGCAGGCGCGCCTGGTTGTGCAGGTGGAGGTCGATATCCACCGCCATCATGCGCTGGTAGGCGCGCGCGCCGAGCGGCGCATGCCGCTCCGGCCGGTCCATCTCGTGGCGGAAGAAATAGGTGTCGGCCGCGTTCAGCAGCCAGCCCTGGGGCGTGTCGATGGCAACCCCGGCATGGCCCCATGTGTGCCCGGGCAGGGGCACCATCACGATCTCGGGCGGCAATCCGTCCAGCTCGCGCACGGCATCGAACCCGAACCAGCGCTCGCCCTTTTGGCCGTAGAACCGCCAGTGCTTCACGCCGTCCCATTGCTGCGGGCGGTAGCGGTTGCGGGCGATAAAGCCGCGCCTGCGGCGGGCGGCCTCCATCTCGTCCGCCATCACGTGCACGGTTGCGCCCGGAAAATCCTCCAGCCCGCCCGCATGGTCGAAGTCGAGATGTGTCAGCACGATGTGGCGCACATCCCCAGGTGAAAAGCCGAGCTGCCGCACCTGCTCCAGCGCCGTGTAGCGGCGCTCCAGCTGGATCTGGTTGAGGTGGACGAAGAGCGGGCTCAGCCGCGGATACGTGCGCTCGACGTCGCGCGTGCCGAAGCCGGTATCGACCAGCACAAGCCCGGCGTCGGATTCGACCATCAGGCAGTGGCAGATCAGCGTGCCCCGGACCCCGCGGCTGAACCCGTCAAACAGCGCTCCCCCGACCGGACACATGCAACCGCAGTTCAGGTGATGGACCCGCATGGTATCTCCACTCGCCAGACCCGAGGTGAAAGCGCGCAGGACCGAGCGTGTTCCCTCCGCCCGGCGCCGGTCAGGCCGCCGCTGCAGCCTTGCGCAGGGTGTCAGTGAGGTCGCGGCTGAGCCGGGCTTCCAGCAGGGTCAGCACCGCCGCTTCTTCCGGCTTCAGGGTCGCGAGATTGCCGCGCAGCTCCGCCTCGACCTCCTCCTTGATGTCCAGCATCAGATCGCCCTGCAGGTAGGAGTGCAGCACCTCCGGGTGCACGTAGCACTTGCGGCAGATGGTGGGCGTGTTGCCCAGCTTCGCCGACACGCGCTCGATCGCGGCCCGCACGTTCTTCTTGGCCTTGGCGTCCGAATCGAAGGTCTCGAACTCGGTGAGCGCGATAGCGGCCAGCACCGTGCCGGCCCAGGTCCGGAAATCCTTGGCCGTGATCTCCCGCCCGGTGATCTCCTTCAGGTACGCGTTCACGTCGGCGGAGGTCACGTCCTGCCGCTTGCCGTCGTCGTCGAGATACTGGAACAGCTCCTGCCCGGGCAGTTCCTGGCACTGTTTCACGATGCCGGCGATGCGCCTGTCGCGGATCCGCAGGTTCCAGGTCTTGCCGGATTTGCCCTTGAACTGGAATTTGAGCTCCGAGCCCTCGACCTGCACGTGGCGGTCCTTCAGCGTGGTCAGGCCGTAGCTCTTGTTCTGCCGCACGTAATCGTCGTTGCCGACCCGGATGAGCGTGTTCTCGAGCAGGTAGACCACCGTCGCCAGCACCTTTTCGCGCGGCATGCCGCGCAGCTTCATGTGCTCGGTGATCTTGGCGCGGATCTCCGGCAGCCCGCGCGCGAATTCGAGCATGTGCTCGTACTTGGTCGAGTCGCGGACCTCGCGGAATTTGGGGTGATAGCGGTATTGCTTGCGGCCCTTGGCGTCGCGCCCGGTCGCCTGGATGTGGCCGTTCGGAAACGGGCAGATCCACACGTCCGTGTAGGCAGGCGGGATCGCGAGTTTGCGGATCCGCTCCAGCGTCTTCTCGTCCTTCAGGGGCTTTCCGTCCGAGCCGAGATAGGCGAAGCCCTTGCCGGCGCGCTTGCGGCGGATGCCGGGGCGGTCGTCCGAGACATAGCGCAGCCCGGCGGCTTCGGCGGCCTCCTTCGGATTGACGACGTTCTCGACCTCGCGATTGCTGTCTTCGAGCAGCATTGGGATGGGCTCCAGGCACGCACCTAACGTCGGCGGTCAACCGGAGATGGTGGGCGAGGTTCCGGGCGAGCCCTGCGGCCCCGGATCACATCGGGCGGAGCCACCGTTAGCGAAGCGCAAACCATGCGCGCCGAAGCGGGGCCGCCCGTCAATCCAATCGCAAGGTCAGGGGCGAAAGCTCCGCGCATAGACCCCGTCCGGGAGAGATCGATGAAGGTGAGAGCTGCGCTCCTGGGCGCATCCATGCTGGGGCTCGCCGCCCCGGCTGTCGCAGCGGATTTCAACGATGGAGGCTGGCGCCACCACCGCCACCATCACCATGGGCACCACCAGCGGCAGTTCTACGCCGAGGAGGCCCCCGCCATCGTGGAATACCGGGAGCCCTACCTGCCGCGCGGCGTGCTCTACAACGCGCCGCCGCTCCCGACCGTCTACGCCGACCACGAGGCCCGCTACGGCGACGTGATCAGCGCGCGCTACTGACGCGCGCCTCCCCGGCCTCTCGGAGCAGGGAGGCCGCCCCGCCGGGGCTGCCCCGGCCGTCCGACCTCTGACCGGTCCTGCCGGGCAGCCGCGGCGCGGTTGCGGGGACCCCCGTTCCATCGCAGACTTGCACGCGCACGGCGTGTTCGGGGCGGCGACGCACGCTGCTTCGGTCGCATCAGCCGAGATCGCGCGGCCGCGCGGTGAGCCTTGGCCGCGCCGCCCGCACGATGGAGGTCGATGTGAGCGTCCGAGGGCTGGTTCGGCCATGGATGGCGGCCGCGACGGTTCTGCTCGCCGGCATCGCTGCCGCGGCGGGGCAGACGACCTTGCTGAACGTTTCGTACGACCCGACCCGCGAGCTTTATCGCGAGATCAACGCCGCCTTCGTGAAGAGCTGGACCGAGAAGGGCGGCGAGCGGCTCACGATCCGCGCCTCGCATGGCGGATCGGGCGCGCAGGCGCGCAGCGTCATTGACGGTTTGGACGCCGACGTCGTCACCCTGGCGCTGGCCCCGGATGTCGACGCCATCGCTGCGCAGTCGGGAAAGCTCCCGCCGGATTGGCAGAAGCGTCTGCCGAACAACTCGTCCCCCTACACCTCCACGATCGTGTTCCTGGTCAGAAAGGGGAACCCGAAGGGCATCAAAGACTGGGACGATCTGGTGAAGCCCGGCATCCAGGTGATCACCCCGAACCCGAAGACCAGCGGCGGCGCCCGCTGGAACTACCTCGCGGCCTGGGGCTGGGCGACCGAGAGGTGGAAGAGCGAGGACAAGGCGCGCGAGTTCGTGGCAGCCATCTACCGGAATGCTCCCGTGCTCGACACGGGCGCCCGCGGCTCCACCATCAGCTTCGCGCAGCGTGGGCTCGGCGACGTTCTGATCACCTGGGAGAACGACGCCTTCCTCGCCTTCGACGAGTTCGGCAAGGACAAGTTCGAGATCGTCGCACCCTCGCTCTCGATCGTGGCGGAGCCACCAGTCGCCCTCGTCGACGGCAATGTCGACCGGAAGGGGACCCGCAAGGTGGCCGAGGCCTATCTCGAATTCCTCTACGGGCCGGACGCGCAGGCGATCATCGGCAAGCACCATTATCGCCCGTTCAAGCCCGAGCACGCCCGCAAGGAGGACCTGGACCGTCTGCCCGAGGTGAAGATGTTCCGCCTCGAACAGGTGTTCGGCAGCTGGAAGGACGCCCAGGCCAGGCATTTCGGGCCGGGTGGGATCTACGACAGCTTCGCCAGAGCGGGCCGCTGACGGCATGGCTGGGGTGGCGGCCAGGATGCGGCTCAAGGAGCCGAGCGCGCTGCCCGGTTTCGGCCTCTCGCTCGGCTACACCCTCCTGTACTTGTCGGGCATCGTCCTCTTCCCGCTGGCGGTGCTCGTGTATCGGGCGGCCGGCGTGGGGCTGTCCGGCTTCGGGGATGTGCTGCGCGATCCACGCGTGGTCGCGGCGCTGAAGACGTCGTTCGGGATCGCGTTCGCGGCTGCGCTCGTCGCGTCTCTCTTCGGCCTGCTCGTCGCCTGGGTGCTGACGCGATACCGCTTTCCGGGCCGGCGCCTGCTCGATGCCGCAGTCGACCTGCCCTTCGCGCTGCCGACGGCGGTTGCGGGAATCGCGTTGGCCGCCCTCTACGCACCGAACGGCTGGATCGGCGCCCTGGTCGAGCCCCTGGGCCTCAAGCTCGCCTTCACGCCGCTCGGCATCTTCGTGGCGCTGGTCTTTGTCGCACTCCCGTTCGCGGTCAGGACGGTTCAGCCGCTCATCGGCGAGATCGACCGCGAGCTCGAGGAGGCGGCGGCGACACTCGGGGCGAGCCGCGCCGAGGCGGTGTTCAAGGTCGTGCTGCCGCCCCTGATCCCGGGCCTGCTGACCGGCTTCGTGCTCGCCTTCGCGCGGGCCGTCGGCGAATACGGGTCTGTGATCTTTGTGGCGGGCAATCTGCCCTTCGTGTCCGAGATCGCGCCGCTTCTCGTGGTCATCAAGCTCGAGGAATACGATTACGCGGGCGCCACCGCGATCGCGACCGTGATGCTTGGCATCTCCTTTCTTGCGCTGCTCGTGATCAACCTCCTGGAAGCCTATGCCAGACGGCGGCTCGGTCATGCCTGACCGCATGTCGGATCCGGCTGGCCCCATCGGGGGCATCACGACAGAGCCGCTCTGGGTCCGGCGCGTCCTCATCGGCGTCGCGGTCGCCTTTCTGGCGTTCTTCCTGCTGCTGCCGCTCGCGGCCGTGTTCACCGAAGCCCTGCGGGGCGGCTGGGCCGCCTATCGCGACGCGTTCGAGGATCCGGATGCGCGCGCCGCGATCGCGCTCACGCTCACCGTTGCGTCGATCGCGGTCCCGCTGAACCTCGTGTTCGGACTCGCGGCGGCATGGGCGATCGCGAAGTTCGAGTTCCGCGGCAAGAGCCTGCTCATCACGCTCATCGACCTGCCGTTCTCGGTGTCGCCGGTCGTGGCGGGCCTGGTCTTCGTTCTCCTGTTCGGCGCGCAGGGCGTGCTCGGTCCGACGCTCCGGAGCCACGGCATCCAGATCATCTTCGCGCTGCCGGGGATCGTGCTGGCGACCGTGTTCGTCACGTTCCCGTTCATCGCCCGCGAGCTGATCCCCCTCATGCAGGACCAGGGGCGCTCGGACGAGGAGGCCGCGACCACGCTCGGCGCCTCGGGGTGGCGCACCTTCTGGTCAGTGACCCTGCCGAACGTGAAATGGGCGCTGCTCTACGGCGTTCTCCTCTGCAATGCGCGGGCGATGGGCGAGTTCGGCGCGGTCGCGGTCGTCTCCGGCCACATCAGGGGCCAGACGAACACGATGCCCCTGCACGTCGAGATCCTCTACAACGAGTACAATCTGGTTGCCGCGTTCGCGATGGCGTCGCTCCTGGCCGGCCTCGCGCTGGTGACACTGGCGATCAAGTCGTTCCTGGAATGGCGATTCAGCGGGTCCATCGCCTCCGCCTCGGGACATTAGGAGCCTGCGTGCGCGTTCAGGCGATCGGAATCACCAAGCGGTTCGGCGCCGGCGCGGCGTTGGACGGGGTCGATGTCGAGGTTCGCTCGCGCGAGCTGATGGCCCTCCTCGGCCCGTCGGGCTCCGGCAAAACGACGCTTCTGCGCGTCATCGCCGGGCTCGAAACCCCGGATGCCGGGCGGGTTCTGTTCGGCGACGAGGACGCGACCGAGATCCCGGTCCGCAAGCGCCGGGTCGGCTTCGTGTTCCAGCACTACGCCCTGTTCCGCCATATGAGCGTGTTCGACAACATAGCGTTCGGCCTGCGGGTCAGCGGCCGGCAAAGGCCGAGTCGGGCCGAGATCGCCGCGCGTGTGGGCGAGCTGCTCCGTCTTGTTCAGCTGGAGGAATATGGGCGCCGACGTCCGAACCAGCTCTCGGGTGGGCAGCGCCAGCGGATCGCACTCGCCCGCGCGCTCGCGGTCGACCCGAAGGTGCTGCTTCTGGACGAGCCGTTCGGCGCGCTGGATGCCCGGGTCCGCAAGGACCTGCGGCGCTCCTTGCGGGACATCCACGACGCGACCGGCCGCACGACCATCTTCGTGACGCATGACCAGGACGAGGCGCTGGAGCTCGCCGACCGCGTGGCGATCCTGAACAACGGGGTGCTCGAGCAGGTCGGCACGCCCGACGAGGTGCACGACAACCCGGCCTCGGCCTTTGTCATGTCGTTCGTGGGCGAGAGCTCCCGGCTTCCCGCAACCGTGTCCGGCGGCAAGGTGCTGTTCCAGGACGTGGAGGTGCCGGCCACGGCCGGGATCGGACCCGACGGTCCTGTCGGCCTTTATCTGCGGCCCTGGGACCTCGGCTTCACGTGGGGGAAGGGCGGCTTCGCCGGGCAGGTCGTGATGGTGCGGCGGGCTGCCGGCGGGCGCCGGGCGGAGGTCGCGCTGCGCGGCGCGGGCCAACACCATGTCGAGGTCGGCGTCCCGGTCGGGGCGAGCGTCGCCCGCGGTGAGGCCGTGCAGATCGAGATCCGCGGCGGGCGCGTCTTCCCCGCCTGACCTGCTTCGGCAGGCCGGCTACTCGCTAAAACCCCAGTCCGGCCGGGAGCCAAGGCCCGTGAAGGCCGGCTTCCCGAGCCCGTAATCCGAGCCGACATAGCCCGGCCCGCCGGTCACCGGCCGGCCCAGGGGGCGGGGCGGCCTGCCCCAGGCGCCGTCGTGCTCGTGCTCCACGATGGTCCGCTCCCGAACGACGCGTGGCCCTCCGGCCCGAACGCCGTCCCGCGGATCGGCGGCTTCGGCCGGGCCGGCGCCCAAGAGCCCGAAGAGGAGCACGGCGAGCGCCGCCCGCGGCCAGAGATGATTCGGCATGCGCCATGCTACGCTGGCCGCCTTTCGGCGCCGGTTAACGGGCTCGCCTCGGCCACGGGATCGGCGTAAGCCGGCCGGAGATGGACGCACCCTTCACGCTCGATCCCCGGCTCGAAGCCGACACGCTGCATGTCGGCGATCTGCCGCTCTGCTCTGTCCTGCTGATGGACGATGCGCGCTTCCCCTGGCTGATCCTCGTTCCGCGCCGGTCCAGCGTCTCGGAGGTCACGGACTTGGACGCGGCGGATGCGGAAGCCCTGATGGGGGAGCTGCGGCTTGCGACGCGGGTGATGCTGGAGCTGTCCAAGCCCGACAAGGTGAATGTCGCCGCGCTCGGGAACGTCGTCGCCCAGCTGCACGTGCACGTGGTGGGGCGGTTCAGGTCCGATCCCGCCTGGCCCGGCCCGGTCTGGGGGCATGGGACCCGCTCGCCCTATCCCGCTCACGCGGCTGCCTCGCTGGTCGAGCGCGCCGCCACCCTTTTCACGCAAGCCTGACCTCCGGAGCGCCCGTGTCCGAACTCGGCTATATCCAGAACCGTCACGTCCGCGCCGGGATCGAGCACGATCCGGACGGGCTGCTAACGGAGGCCTGCCGGCCCGGCATGGCGGTCGTGGCGATGGCGGGCGAGCAGGCCATTCTCCGGCAGAGCAGCGGCGGGGCTTCGGCGCTTCTGCCCGCCCCGATCGAGGCCGAGACACCGCGAGACAAGGTGTTGCTGGGCCTCCTGGACGGGCGCCCGGTGGCAGCGTTTCTCTACGACGCGAGCCTTGCCGACCGGATCGCGGATGCCCCCTCCCTGATGGCGCAGGACCTGCGGTCGATCGCCGTGGAGGGCACGGTGCCGGCGGACGAACTCGGGATGCTCGCGCAGGCGAAGTCGCTGCTCTCCTGGCATGCGCGCCACCGCTTCTGCGCCAATTGCGGCAACCCGGCCGCGCCGGGCGCGGGCGGGCTCCGGCGGGACTGCGCAGCCTGTGGCACGCAGCATTTTCCGCGCACGGACCCCGTGTCGATCATGCTGGTCGCGCGCGGTGACAAGTGCCTGCTCGGGCGCCAGAAGCGCTTCGTGGCCGGCTCCTATTCCTGCCTCGCCGGCTTCATCGCGCCGGGCGAGACGATCGAGGACGCGGTTCGCCGCGAGGTGCTGGAGGAGGCCGGTATCCGGGTCGGCCGCGTCACCTATGTGGCGTCGCAGCCGTGGCCGTTCCCATCGTCGATCATGATCGGCTGCTGGGGCGAGGCGCTGACCGAGGAGATCGTGCTCGACCGCGAGGAGCTGGAGGATGGCCGCTGGTTCCACCGGGACGAACTCGCCCTGATGCTCGAGCGCAAGCATCCCGACGGGCTCATCACCCCGCCGCCCATGGCCATCGCCAACCATCTGATGCGGGCCTGGCTCTCCGGGGAGGCCGGGCCCGCACCGAGCCGATAGTTACGCCGGAGGCGTCGCGCTCATCTGCTCGACCTGCGCGCCGGAATCCGGCCGCGCCGGGCCGAGGATCGGCTCCTGTCCGTGCGGCACGCCCACGGTCGCGGAGAACGTCCCCTTGCCGTCCAGCGTCGGGCCCTGGGTCCAGCGGCCGGCCGGCGGCGGCGTGCCGTCATGGTTCGTGCCGATGAACACATAGGAGAAGTCGGTGGCCTCGTTCGACTGATTGAAGCTGTTCGGGATCGGCAGCCCGGCCGAGCCGCCCATCTCCTCGATGCAGGCGAGCCATTGCTGCTGGTGCATGGTGTCGCGCGCAATCAGGAAGGACAGAAAGTCCTTCATGCCCGGATCGTCCGTCAGGTGGTACAGCCGGCAGGCGAGCACCCGGCCGGTCGATTCCGCGGCGACGTTGCAATACATGTCCGCCGCCGCGTTGCCGCTGGCGTAGACGTGCGACGCATTGAAGGGCACGCCGTTGCAGTTTTCGGGCGTCGCCGCCATGCCGGTCGAGAGCAGGTGGCGCTGGTTCATGCCGGCCAGGAGCGTCTCGATCGAGGCCGTCGCACCCGAGCCGCCGAGAACCGCACCGACGACCGAGCTCGCGCTGGCAGCCTCCTCCTGCATGGAGGTCGGCGCATTCTCCAGGTTCAGCGCAACCGCATAGGCGAGCATCTCGATGTGCCCGATTTCCTCGGTCGCCGTGTTGAGCAGCATGTCCTTGTACTTGGCCGGGCCGCGAAAGCCCCAGCCCTGGAAGAGGTACTGCAGACAAACGCGGATCTCGCCTTCCACACCACCAATGGCTTGCTGGAGGGCCCGGGCGAAAAGCGGGTTCGGCTTCTCGCAGCGCACGGTGTATTGCAGTCGCTTGTCATGAAAGAACACGGCACCGCTCCTCATCTGGGCTGAGTGCGGCCGCCTCCGGCCGCTGCGGGTCAACCGGGCCTGTTTGCGGGCCGTTCCTACTCTTGGGCAGTATCCGGGCTGAGGTCTGAACCCGCACGGCTGGCGGGGCGCGCTCGGCTCAGCCCCTCAGAAAGCTCACTAGGCCGGCCCCGACAGCGCGGCGCTCTTCCTGCAGCACCCAGTGGGTGGCCTCGTTGAACCAGCTGATCCGTCCGTCATCGCACATCGCGAGACTCGCCTCCGCCAACCCGGGCGCGAGGGCCGGGTCGCGCCGGCCCCAGAAGATGCGCGTCGGCGCGCTGATCCGGCCTGCCGGCGGCGAGCTGCGCTGCACGAGCGCCCGGTACCAGTTCAGCATGGCTGTCAGCGCGCCCGGCTCCGCCCAGGCCTGCTCGTAGAGCGTCAGCTCGTCGTCCGTGAAGGTGCCGGGCCAGCTCGTCTTCTGCAGCATGCGCCGCAGCGCCAGGAACCTGCGGGCCGAGAGCAGCCGTTCCGGCAGGCCGGGGATCTGGAACAGCGCCACGTAGGAGCTGCGCAGGAGCTGGCCGGGGTTGCGCCGGATATAGGGGCGCAGGACGTCGGGGTGCGGGGCGTTCGCGATCGCAAGCCGCTCGATCCGCTCGGGATAGATGCCCGCGACCCACCAGGCGACGATGCCGCCCCAATCATGCCCCGCGAGGTGGAAACGCTCGCGCCCGCAGCTCTCCGCGAGGCCCAGCACGTCTGCCCCGAGCGTCGGGATGCGGTAGGCGCCGAGGCCGCTCGGCTTGTCGCTGCGGCCATAGCCGCGCTGGTCCGGAACCACGACCCGGAAACCGGCCGCTGCGAGCGGCCCGATCTGATGGCGCCAGCCGTAGGAGAAGTCCGGAAAGCCGTGCAGCAGGATGACGAGCGGCCCATCCTCCGGACCGGCCTCGACCGCGTAAAGGTCGATGCCGTTGGCCCGATGCAGGCGCTCGGCCAGCATCAGGGCGCGCTGTCCAGGCTTTTCCGGAACGGATGGGACGGAAAGACACCGAGAACCCGAAGCTCGCGCGAGAAGAAGGCGAGCTCCTCGAGGGCACGCGCCAGGCCCGGCTCGTCCGGGTGTCCGTCCACCTCGGCATAGAACTGGGTCGCCGTGAACTGCCCCTCGACCATGTAGGATTCGAGCTTGGTCATGTTCACGCCGTTGGTCGCGAAGCCGCCGAGCGCCTTGTAGAGCGCGGCCGGCAGGTTGCGGACCCGGAACACGAAGCTGGTGACGGTCTGGCCGTTGCCGGTCGGAGCCCAGCGCGCATCCTTCGACAGGATGATGAAGCGCGTCGTGTTGGTCGCCTCGTCCTCGACGTCCTCGGCCAGGATGTCGAGCCCGTAGATTCCGGCGGCCATCCGGGGCGCCAGCGAGCCCCGCGTGCGGTCGCCCGCTTCCGCGATCTCGCGCGCGGACCCGGCCGTGTCGCCGGCCACGACCGCCTTGAGCCCGAGCCGCCGGATGATCTTCCGGCACTGGCCGAGCGCATGGATGTGGCTGTGGACTGTTTTCAGCTCATCCACGCCCACGCCCGGCAGCGCCATGAGCTGGAAATGGATCGGCAGGAAGTGCTCGCCGACGATGTGGAGGCCCGAGGTCGGCAGAAGATGGTGGATGTCCGCCACCCGGCCTGCGATCGAGTTCTCGATCGGGATCATGGCCAGCTCCGCCTCGCCTTCGGCCACTGCCGCGAAGGCATCCTCGAAGGTGGCGCAGGGCAGGGGGTCGAAATCCGGGCAGGCCTGCGAACAGGCCGTGTGGGAATTGGCGCCGGGTTCGCCCTGGAAGGAGATTTTTGCCATCACGCCTCACCCGCGCCGGACAGCATGGCGCGGGCCCTTTCGAGATCCTCGGGTGTGTCGACGCCGAGCGGCACGGTGTCGACCAGTGTCGCGTCGATCCGCATGCCGGCTTCGAGCGCGCGGAGTTGCTCGAGCTTCTCCCGCATTTCCAGCGGCGAGGGCGGCAGCCGGACGAACCGCTCCAGCGAGCGCCGGCGATAGGCATAGAGCCCGATATGGTGGAACAGCGGCCCTTCGCCCCAGGGCGCGGTCGCCCGGGTGAAGTAGAGGGCTCGCATGCGGCCCGGCCCGACGGCGCTGCCCACGAGCTTCACCACGGAAGGGGCGGTCTTCTCCTCCTCCCGCGTGATCGTGGCGACCAGGGTCGCGATGTCGACGGCGGGGTCGGCCAGCGGCGTGATGCACTCGGCGATGACGTGCGGATCGATCGTCGGAAGGTCGCCCTGCACGTTCACGACCATGTCGTGCCGTCCTTCGGGGTCGAGGCTCTCCACGGCTTCCCAGATCCGGTCGGAGCCCGAAGCGTGGTCTGTCCGGGTCAGGACCCCGCGCCCGCCGGCCCGTTCGATAGCCTGCAGGATCTCCGGCGCGTCCGCCGCGACCGCGACCGGCCCGATGCCGGCCGCTACCGCGCGCCGCCACACATGCACGATCATGGGCTCGCCCGCGATTTCGGCGAGCGGCTTCCCGGGCAGGCGCGTGGCGCTCATGCGCGCCGGGATGAGGACGAGCGGGTCTGACACGGGAGCGGTTTGGAAGGTTGGCGGGCTGTATCAGCCGGGCGGGAGCTTGTCATCCGCGGCTGCGACTACGCGCTTGGCCGCGGCAATGTTGTCAAGCTCGCCCAAATGCGCATAAGCAACCCCCGCCGACGGCTTGGCGTTCCCCGGTCAGGGCAGGAGTGCGGACGTAAACATGGCTATGCATTCGGTGGGCGGACCCCACGGGAGCGGCGGGCGTGATCCGCTGCTCGGCAACAAGATCGCGGGTGCCGTTCTCGGCTCGCTGCTGTTCGCCATGGGGCTGAACATCTTCTCCGGCATTATCTACACGCCGAAGAAGCCGGCCGTCCCGGGCTACGACCTCCCGGCACCCGAAGTCGGTGCTCCCGCCGGCGGCGGCGACCAGCAGGCCCAGGCAGAGCCGCTGCCCGTGCGGCTGGCGAGCGCCGATCCGGCCAAGGGCCAGGCCTCGTCCAAGAAGTGCCTCGCCTGTCACGTCCTCGAGAAGGGCGGACCGAACAAGATCGGCCCGGGGCTTTACGGCGTGATCGGCCATCCCAAAGCCGGCCACGCGGGCTTCAACTATTCCGCTGCCATGAAGGCGAAGGGCGGCGAGTGGACCTTCGACGACCTGGACCACTTCCTGGCCAACCCGAAGGGCTACGTGCCCGGCACCATCATGGCGTTCGCGGGCATCTCGAACCCGAAGGAGCGGGCCGACCTGATCCGCTACCTGCAGACGCTGTCCGACAGCCCGGTCCCGCTGCCTGCCGCCGAGGCGGCTCCCGCCGTCCAGCCGGCGGCCGCGCCGGGTGCGTCCCAGACGCAGCAGCAGCCGACGCCGCCCGTGCCCGGCCAGCGCGCG
>JAQGJZ010000038.1 GCA_028290385.1 Enterovirga sp. | reverse complement strand
CGGGGCGACCGTGAAGCAGATCCCGATCTACGGCGAGGACTACGGCTACCGGCTCGCCCCGCAGCGGCTGCGCGAGGCGATCACGCCGAAGACGAAGGTCGTGTACATCGTCGACCCCAACAACCCGCTCGGCTCTGCCTGCACTGCGGAGGAAATCGACGGCATCGCGGCCGCGGCCCGGGAGGCCGGTGCCTACCTGATCCACGACTGCACCTACCGGCATTTCGCCTACGAGCATCACCTGGCGGCAAAGCGGTATCCGGAGCGCACGCTCACGGTGTACAGCTTCTCCAAATGGCTCGGGCTCGCCGGGCTGCGCGTCGGCGCGATCGTCGCCCATCCCGACCTCGTTGAGCGGCTCGCGGCTGCCCCGCCCAACAATCTGGGCTCCTCCATCCTGTCCCAGCGCGCGGCCATGGCCGGGCTCAAAATCAAGGCAGAATGGTTTCCGGGCGTGCTCGCCGAGCAGCGCGCCAACCAGGCGCTGATCAAAGAAGCGGCAGACCGCATCCCCGGCCTCTCGATCGCGGTCTACCCGTCGAACGGCAACTTCATCGTCATGGAATGCGGCCCGGCTGGCATCCGGCCGGATGCGCTGGTGGCGGAATATGCCGAGCGCAACATCATGATCCGGCAGGGCGCCTACCACACCCCGACCTTCGGCGACCGTTTCGTGAAGATCTCGACGAGCGTGCCGACCGCCTGGGTGGAGGAGCTCGTCGAACTGCTGCCCGAGATGGTCGAGCGCGCGCGCGGCCGCAACGAATCCGCCCAGCTCTTCTGAGCCGACACGAACCCTGGATCAGAGGATAACAGGAATGGATCTGAAACTCGGCGGACAGAAGGTCCTGATCACCGGGGCCTCGCAAGGCATCGGTGAGGGACTCGCCCATGCCTTCGCGGCCGAAGGCTGCCATCTGCATCTCACGGCCCGCTCGGCCGAGAAACTCCAGGCGATGAGCCAGGAGATCGTGGCCGAGCACAAGGTCACGGTGACCTACACGGCTGCGGACATGACGCAGGACGGCGCGGTGGAGCGCATCGTGGAGGAGGCCGGCGACGTCGACATCCTCATCAACAATGCCGGCGTCATCCCGAGCGGCAACCTGTTCGAGATCGGCTCGAAGAAGTGGCGCGACGGTTGGGCCCTGAAAGGGTTCGGCTACCCGGACATGATCCGGGCCGTCTACCCGAAGATGAAGGCGCGCGGCGGCGGCGTGATCCTCAACAACATCGGCAATGGCGGCGAAGTCTGCGATCCGCAATATATCGAGGGCGCGGCCGGCAACGCCTCCATCATGGCGATGACGCGGGCGCTCGGCGGCCGCAGCCTCGACGACAACATCCGCGTCGTGGGCGTCAATCCGGGCCCGGTCGACACGACCCGCATCTACAACATGCTGCGCAAATGGGCCGACACAGAGCTCGGCGACGAGACGCGCTACGAGGAACTGCTCGAGCGCTATCCGCTGAAGCGCCCGGCCCGGATCCACGAGATCACGGACCTGTTCCTGTTTCTCGCCTCGTTCCGGTCGGGCTACACGTCCGGAACGGTCATCACGGTGGATGGCGGGATCGCGTCACGCCGGTCGGTGGTCTGAGGAGAGCACGCATGGCTTACGCAACTGCCAGCGATGGCGTGAAGCTGTATTACGAGGCGGCCGGACGCGGCACGCCGATCGTCTTTGTGCATGAATTCGGCGGGTCCCACTGGAGCTGGGAGCCGCAGATGAACTTCTTCACCCGCCGGCACCTCTGCGTCACCTACGCGGCGCGCGGCTTCGCGCCCTCCGACATCCCGGAGAACGTTGCCGCCTATTCGCAAGCGCGGGCCGCGGACGACATCATCGACGTGATGAACGCGGCCGGCATCGAGAAGGCCCATCTGGTCGGCCTGTCGATGGGCGGCTTCGCGGTCCTGCATGCGGGATTGCGCCACCCGGACCGCGTCCTGTCGGTCACGGCGGCCGGCGCGGGCTACGGCGCCGAGAAGGCGCACGAGGCGTATTTCAAAGGCATCTCGGAGCAGGTCGCGGCCAACTTCGAGACCAAGACCGCCAAGGTGTTCGGCCCGATCTATGCCGAGGGCGCCTCGCGCGTGCAGTTCCAGGACAAGGACCCGCGCGGCTGGCAGCTCTTCGCCGACCGGTTGGCGCAGCATTCCGACAAGGGCGCGGCGAACACCAAGCGAGGCGTGCAGATGCAACGGCCTTCGCTCTACGATCTCGAAGCTGAGTTCAAGGCCATGAAAGCCCCGTTGCTGGTCATGGTCGGCGACGAGGACGACCATTGCCTGCAGCCGGGCATCTTCCTGAAGAAGACCGTCCCGGCCTCGGGCCTGGCCGTGTTCCCGAAATCCGGCCACACGCTGAATCTCGAGGAGCCCGCCTTGTTCAACCAGCTCCTGGCGGAGTTCATCGCCCAGGTGGAAGCTGGCCGCTGGGCGCCGCGCGATCCGCGCGCCAACCCCGCCCAGATCATGCGGACCGACTAGGGTGCGGCCGTCCGACCATGTCGATGGCGGCCGCCTCTGGGGCCGCCTCATGGCGCTGGCCGCGTTCGGGGCGCGGCCGGATGGCGGGGTCGACCGGCAGACCCTGTCGGGGCCGGAGATCGAGGCCCGGGCCGAACTCGTCCGTTGGGGCAGGGCGCTTGGCCTGACGCCCTTTACGGATGCCGGCGCGAACCTGTTTCTGCGCTGGGACGGGCTCGAGCCGGACCTGGCTCCGGTTCTCGCCGGCTCGCATATCGACTCGCAGCCGACGGGGGGCAAGTTCGACGGCGCGTATGGGGTGCTCGCGGCGTTCGAGGCCGTCGAGGCCATGCAGGCGGCCGGCCTTCATCCGCGCCGGTCGATCGAAATCGTCGCCTGGACCAACGAGGAAGGCTCGCGCTTCGCACCCGGCATGAC
>JAQGJZ010000224.1 GCA_028290385.1 Enterovirga sp. | reverse complement strand
CGCAGCAACGCGCATTGGCTGCTCGCGAGCGGCGTCGCGCTCGCGCTGATCATCGGCCTGATCCTGGCCCTGCTGGTCGGGCGCAGCATCACCGGCCCTGTCATGCAGCTGGTACAGGCGATGCGGCGCCTCGCTTCCGGGGACAACGACGTCGCGGTGCCGGCGACCGAGCGCCGGGACGAGATCGGCGAGATGTCGCGGGCGGTGCTCACCTTCAAGGACGCCGCGATCGAGAAGGTCCGGCTCGAGCGCGAGAGCGCCGAGCTGGCGGCGGCTGCCGAAGCCGAGCGGCTGCAGAACGAGGAAGCCCGCGAGCGCCAGGCTGCCGAGCAGCAGGCCGTCGTCCGGGCCCTGGCGCAGGGGCTCGAGAGCCTTTCGAAGGGCGACCTCACCTGCCGCCTCGAACAGCCCTTCGCGGCCGAGTACGAGAAGCTTCGGACCGACTTCAACGCCGCCATGGCCGAGCTTCACGAGACCATGCAGGTCGTGGCCCGCAATGCCGAGGCGATCCGGACCGGCACGGCGGAGGTCAGCGGCGCCGCCGACGACCTGTCGAAGCGGACGGAGCAGCAGGCCGCCTCGCTGGAACAGACCGCGGCTGCCCTCGACGAGATCACGGCGACCGTGCGCAAGACCGCCGAAGGCGCCACCCACGCCCGCGAGGTCGTGGCGAGCGCGAAGGGCGACGCCGAACGCTCCGGGGCGGTGGTTCGAGACGCGGTGGCCGCGATGAGCCAGATCGAGCAATCGGCGAAGGAAATCTCGCAGATCATCGGCGTCATCGACGAGATCGCGTTCCAGACGAGCCTGCTCGCCCTGAATGCCGGCGTCGAGGCCGCGCGCGCCGGCGATGCGGGCAGAGGCTTCGCGGTGGTCGCCTCCGAGGTGCGGGCTCTGGCCCAGCGCTCGGCGGACGCCGCCAAGCAGATCAAGACGCTGATCTCGACCTCCGGCGCTCAGGTCTCCGCTGGCGTGGGGCTCGTGGGCGAGACCGGGCGCAGCCTGGAGCGCATCGTCGTGCAGGTCGGCGAGATCAACGGGATCGTGTCGGAGATCGCCGCCTCGGCCAAGGAGCAGGCGACAGGGCTCGCCGAGGTGAACACGGCGGTCAACCAGATGGACCAAGTCACGCAGCAGAATGCCGCGATGGTGGAGGAATCCACGGCGGCGAGCCACGCGCTCGCCCGCGAGGTGGACGAGCTGGCGCAGCTGATCCGGCGCTTCCGCACGGAGGACGAGGCCGCGCCCGCGATCCCGGCCCGGGCAATCCGGCGGCCGGCTGCGCCCCGCCGCGCCGCCCCGGTGCTTCGGGTGCACGGCAACGCCGCGCTGGCGCAGGAGCCCTCGGACGACGAGGACTGGGAGGAGTTTTAGACTCCTCCGCCGCTCTTAGACGGGGAGCACGCTCGCGCCCATGAGGGCCTCGTCGATCGCGCGGGCCGCCTGGCGGCCCTCGCGGATCGCCCAGACCACGAGCGACTGGCCGCGCCGCATGTCCCCGGCGACCCAGATCTTGTCGCGCGAGGTGCGGTAGTCGCGATCATTGGCCAGCACGTTGCGGCGCCGGTCGCGGCTGATGGAAGGGTCGGCCAGGAGCCCCTCCTCCTTCGGGCCCGCAAAGCCGATCGCGAGGAAGACGAGGTCGGCGGGCAGCACGAACTCGGTGCCCGGGATGGGTTGGCGCTTCTCGTCGACGCGCGCACAGACGACGCCCGTCACCTGGCCCTTCTTGCCTTCGAGGCGCAGCGTCGCCGCCTGGAACTCGCGCTCCGCTCCCTCGGCCTGGCTCGAGGAGGTCCGCATCTTGGTGGGCCAGTACGGCCACACGGTCAGCTTGTCCTCCCGCTCCGGCGGCTTCGAGCGGATGTCGAGCTGCGTCACCGAGAGCGCGCCCTGGCGGAACGAGGTCCCGACGCAGTCGGACGCCGTGTCGCCGCCGCCGATCACCACGACGTGCTTGCCGGCCGCATAGATCGGCTCTTCCTCGCCCACGGCCTCGTCGCCGACGCGCCGGTTCTGCTGCACCAGGAAGGGCATGGCGAAATGCACGCCGTGCAGCTCCTGCCCCGGCAGTTGCGGATCGCGCGGGGCCTCCGCGCCGCCGGTGAGGAGCACCGCGTCGAACTCCTCCTCGAGGGACGCGAGGGTCCGCGTCACGCCGATATCGACACCGTAATGGAAGACGACGCCCTCGCCTTCCATCTGCGCCACGCGGCGGTCGATGTGGTGCTTCTCCATCTTGAAGTCGGGAATGCCGTAGCGGAGCAGGCCGCCGGCCTTCGGCTCGCGCTCGAAGACGTGGACGTCGTGGCCGACGCGCCCGAGCTGCTGGGCGGCCGCCAATCCGGCCGGGCCCGACCCGATCACGGCGACGCGCTTGCCGGTCTTGATCTCGGCCGGCTCCGACCGGATCCAGCCGCTTTCCCACGCTTTGTCGGCGATCGCCTGCTCGATCGTCTTGATGGTGACGGGCTGGTTCTCGAGGTTCAGCGTGCAGGCTTCCTCGCACGGCGCCGGGCAGACGCGGCCCGTGAACTCGGGGAAATTGTTGGTGGTGTGCAGGTTGCGGTGCGCCTCGTACCAGTCGTCCTGGAAGACGAGGTCGTTCCAGTCCGGGATCTGGTTGTGCACGGGGCAGCCGGTCGGGCCGTGGCAGAACGGGATGCCGCAATCCATGCAGCGCGCCGCCTGTTTGCGGAGGTCGCCGTCGTCGAGCGGCAGCGTGAACTCGCGGAAATGGCGCACGCGCTCACCGGCGAGCTGGTACTTCTGCTCCTGCCGGTCGTATTCGAGAAAGCCTGTGACCTTGCCCATACCTAGACGTCCTGTACCCGGCCCGTTCAACGGGCCTGCGGCCGAAGCCAGTTCTCCACCGTGAGCCCCGGCACACGGCTGAATTCACTCACGTTGTCCGTCACCAGGACGCTGCCGTCGTGCAGCGCCTGGGCGGCGATCCAGAGATCGTTCGCCCCGATCGGCGTCCCGCGCCGCTCGAGCTCGGCGCGGAGATCGGCGTAGACGCGGTCGGCAGGCGCCGCGAAGGATGCAACGCGGATCTCACTCAACACACGCTCGACACGCTGCGCGAGTCGCACTGAGCGCAACCTACTAACCCCGAAACGGAGCTCAGCGGCTACAATGACCGAGGTGTAGACACCATCCGAACGGGCCGCCACCGCCTCGAGTTGGCTGCTAACGAGGCCATCCGGATCTTTGACCACCGCCGACAGGACATTCGTGTCGAGCAGGTAGCGCTTCACAGGTTCACCGGCTCCGGAGGAGAGTCTTCGATCTCCGGCCAGTCCTCATCGATCGGTTCTACCGTTCTAAGATAAGCGATCAGACCAGCGGTCGCCTTGTCGTCCTCCCCGGGCGACCTGCGGCCATGATCGCGCAAACTCGCGAGCGATTTCTCATAACGAGAGCGGCTTAAGTGGCTTGCGAGCGCGGATTGAAGGCCGATCAGAAACTCCTCTTTGAACACCCCCTTCTCAAAAGCAGTACTCAGCAAGGGCAGCAACTCGTCCTCCGGAAGATCGAGCGGCCGAATCATCAATTGACCGTCCTTCCACCAGGAGAACCTGATCTCTTCGCGCCCCAACTCCTTAACGTAGAGACGCTCGATCCGCTGTCCGTTGGGGTCTTCAGCCGTATTCAGTTCTGTGGCATAGCGAGTGTCGCGCATCGTCGCTCCTCCATCTAGTAAGGATCAACTTGCCAATCGTTCAGAGCGAACTGCTCATTCTGCCTCCTGCAGCATCCGCC
>JAQGJZ010000215.1 GCA_028290385.1 Enterovirga sp. | reverse complement strand
GAGTGGCCGCTCGCCCGCACGGAGTGGACGAAGCTCCACCTCGATCCCGCATCCGCGGCGCTCGCGACGGAGCCCTCAGGGGCCGCGACCTCGCTCAGCTTCGACGCGATGGGCGATGGGCTGACCTTCCTTGCGCCGCCGGTCGAGCGCGACACGGAGATCACGGGCCCGCTCGCGGCGAAGCTGTTCGTGTCTTCCACGACGACCGACGCCGACCTCTTCCTGGTCGTGCGCGTCTTCGCGCCGGACCTGAAGGAGGTCACCTTCGTCGGTGCGATCGACCCGCATACGCCGATCGCGCAGGGCTGGCTTCGGGCTTCGCACCGCAAGCTCGATCCCGCGCTCACGCTGCCCTACCGGCCGTACCACACGCATGACGAGAAGCAGCCGCTGACGCCGGGCGAGGTGGTTGAGCTCGACATCGAAATCTGGCCGACCAGCATCGTCGTGCCGAAGGGCCACCGCGTCGGTCTGTCCGTCCGCGGGCGGGACTATGTGTATCCGGGTGGCAGCGGCGGCAAGCTGTCCAACTTCAAGAACGAACTGACCGGTTGCGGCCCGTTCCTGCACGACGATCCGGTCGATCGTCCCCCGGAGGTCTTCGGCGGAACCACGACCCTTCACTTTGGGCCCGACAAGCCCGCTTATCTGCTCTTGCCGATTATCCCGGCATAAGGCTGAACTGAGCTGCGACGGCCCCAAAAGTCGGGCCGCGGGGAACATCAGGAGGAAACGATGACAGTTGAAAGACGGACAATACTCAAAGCGGGTCTCGCGACCGCTGCGTCGGTCGCGATGCCGACCGTGCTTCGCGCCCAGGCGGCGCCGTTCCGGATCGGTCTTCTGACCGTGAAGACCGGCCCGCTCGCGCAGGGCGGCATCCAGATGGAGCAGGGTCTTGCGACCTTCCTGAAGGAAAAGAACAACATCCTCGCAGGCCGCAAGGTCGAGGTCATCGTGGCGGATACGGGCGGCAACCCCGCCGGTGCCCGTACGAAGGCGCAGGAAGTCGTCGAGCGCGACAAGGTCAACATCATCCTCGGCCCGCTCGCGGCCTTCGAGCTCCTGGCCCTCACGGACTACGTGCGCCAGCAGCAGATTCCGCTGATCAGCCTCGCGGCGGCAGAGGACGTCACGCAGCGCAGCACGAACCCGTGGGTCATTCGCCCCTCGGCGACCTCCGGCCAGTGCTCCCACGTGATGGGGGATTACGCCGCCAAGGAAATGAAGCTGAAGCGGGTGGCGACCATCTGCGAAGACTTCGCTTTCGGTCACGAACAGGTCGGCGCCTTCCTTCGCGTCTTCGAGGAGAACGGTGGCAAGGTCGTCAAGAAGCTGTGGCCGCCGCTGAACGCGCCTGACTTCACCCCGTTCATCGCGCAGATCGGCAACGTCGACGGCGTGTTCATGGGCTTTGCCGGCTCGAACCCGCTGAAGTTCCTGCGCGCCTATGCGGATCTCGGCCTGAAGGGGCAGATCCCCGTGACGGGCGGCTGGACGGCGCTCGACGACGCGCTGCTGAAGAGCTTCGGCGACGAGGCCGTCGGCGCGATGTCGGCGACCTTCTACACCTCTGACCACAACACGGAATCGAACAAGCGCTTCGTCGCCGCGATGGCCAAGGACTACGACGTCATCCCGGGCGCCTATTCGGCCGGCATGTACATTGCCGGTCAGTGCGTCGAGGCCGCGATCGCCAAGCTCGACGGCAAGACGGATGACAAGCAGGCCCTGATGGCGGCCCTGAAGGGCCTCTCCCTCACTGACACGCCGCGCGGTGCGTTCTCGTTCGACCAGAACGGCAACGTGGTCGGCGACGTGTTCATCCGGCGCTGCGAGCGCCAGGGTGGCAAGCTCGTCAACAAGACGATCAAGACCTACGAGAAGGTGAGCCAGTTCTGGACTTACGATCCGGCTGAGTTCGTCAAGCAACCGGTCTACTCGCGCGACTATCCGCCGGCTAAGAACCTCCAGTAAGCGAACAGAATTATGGCCGTCTGGTCTCTCCTCGCCGTCAATAGTCTGAGCCTCGGTGGATTGCTGTTTTTGCTATCCGCCGGGTTCTCGCTGATCTTCGGGTTGATGCGCATCCCGAACCTCATGCATGGATCGTTCTTCATGCTTGGGGCGTATCTTGGCGCGAGCTTGCTCCAGCGCGGCTATAACTTCTGGTTCGCGGCGCTCGCCGCCTCGGCCGCCATGGTCGTCATCGGCGGTCTCGTCGAACGCTTGCTCCTGCGCCGGCTCGCCGGCCAGGAGCTCGCCCAGGTGCTCCTCACGCTGGGGCTCTCCTTCGTGATCGCCGATCTCTGCCTGATGATCTGGACCGGCGATCCGATCCAACCCGCGACCCCGGCCCAGCTCGGGGGCGGGGTGCGGACGCTCGGGATGTTCTTCCCGATCTACCGCCTGGCGATCATCGGGATCGCCGTCGCGATCGCGCTCGGGCTGTGGGTCCTGATCGACTGGACACGGCTCGGCGCCATGATCCGGGCGGGCGTCGACGATGCACCGATGGCCCGCGTCATGGGCATCCAGGTCTCGCGGCTGTTCACGGCGGTGTTCTGCATCGGCGCGGCGCTCGCGGCCTTTGCCGGGGTGATGGGCTCGCCCTTCCTGTCGGTCTATCCAGGGCTCGATGCCGACATGCTGCCGCTCGCGCTGATCGTCGTGATCCTCGGCGGGGCCGGCAGCCTGCTCGGCGCGCTGGTCGGAAGCTTCATCATCGGCCTGTTGTACAATTTCGGCCAGGCGATGTTCCCCGACCTGGCCTACGTCATCCTGTTCCTGCCGATGGTGCTCGTCCTCATCCTGCGGCCGCAGGGCCTGCTCGGCCGCGTGCAGACGTGAGCCTCCACCTCAACCTCTCCATACCGATGCGGCGCGGATGATCCGATGACTTCGAATCCCGGACGAACAGGCTTCGTCCTCCTTCTGCTCGCCATTCTCGCGACCTTGCCGCTGTGGATGACGAGCCTCTACTACGTGAACATCGCGAGCCAGATCCTGTTCTGGGCGGTGTTCGCGCTCGGGCTGAACGTCCTCGTCGGCTACGGCGGCCTCGTCTCGCTGGGCCATGCCGGCCTGTTCGGCTTCTCCGGCTATGTCGCCGCCCTGCTGATGGTGAACGGCTATAGCCATGCCGCGGCGCTGCCCGCCGCGATCATCGGCACCTTGCTGATGACGGCCGTCTTCGCAGCACTCGCCCTGCGCTCGACCGGCATCTCGTTCCTCATGATCACGCTCGCCCTTGGGCAGATCCTGTGGGGCATCGCGTATCGCTGGGCAGACGTGACCCGCGGCGACAACGGCGTGAACGTCGCCGGGCGGCCGTCGCCCTTCGGGATCGACCTCACGGAGCCACGGGCCTTCTACGTGGCGGTGTTCATCACCTTCATCCTGTGCCTTCTGTCCATGCTGGCGCTCGTGCGCTCGCCTTACGGGGCCAGCCTGCGGGGCACGCGGGACCAGCCCCGGCGCATGCGGGCGCTCGGCTTCAACGTGTGGATGATCCGGTTCATCGCCTTCTTGTTCTCGGGCTTCTGGACCGCGGTCGCCGGAATCCTGTTCATCTACTACAACCAGTTCATCTCGCCCCAGGTGATGGCGCTGCAGACCTCCGCGGAGGCGCTGCTGATGGTCATCTCGGGCGGCACCGCGACCCTGGCCGGGCCGGTGGTCGGCGCCGCCATCGTGGTGATCATGAAAAACGTGGTGTCGGCCTATGTCGAACGCTGGAACATGGTGCTCGGCATCATCTTCGTCCTCATCATCAGCTTCATGCCGGAGGGCCTTGTGCCCGGAACGGCGCGGCTCTGGCGCTCGATGATGGGCCGGCGGCGCGCGGCCAAGATGCCGCTCGGCCTCAAGGTCGCCGGGGAGGGCAGCCGATGAGCGCTCTCACGGTCAATGGCCTCTGCAAGTCGTTCGGCGGCTTGCACGTCACCCGCAACGTCCACCTGAATGTCGAGCCCGGCGAGCGCCGGCTGATCATCGGTCCGAACGGCGCCGGCAAGACGACGCTGTTCAACCAGATCACGGGCGACCTGAAGCCCAACAGCGGGGCCATCTCGCTGCTCGGCAAGGACATCACCAAGGTCCCGCCGCGCCTGCGCGCCCATCTCGGGCTCGCGCGGACGTATCAGATCATCACGCTGTTCCCGCGTGACACGATCCTGCGCAACGTGACGCTCGCGCTGCTCGGGCTGTCCAAGCTGCGCTGGAACCCGTTTGTGCCGCTCGACCGGCAAACCGCCCTGATGGAGAAGGCCGAGGAGGCGCTCGGTCGGGTTGGCCTCGCCGGCCTGAAGGACCGCCCGCTCGCGGAAACGTCCTATGGCGAGCGACGCCGGGTCGAGATCGCGATGGCTCTGGCGCAGGACCCGAAGGTTCTGCTCCTCGACGAGCCGTTTGCCGGCCTGTCGGCGGACGAGCGGCACGGCATCGCGAAGCTCCTCGCGTCCATCCCGCGGGACGTCACCATGGTGATGATCGAGCACGACATGGACGTCGCCCTCGATTTCGCCGATCGCATCACGCTTCTCCATTTCGGCGAGGTGATCGTGGAAGGCTCGCGCGCCGAAGTGGTCGCCGATCCGCGGACCCGGGAGGTTTATCTTGGCGCGTAGCGCTCTCTCCCTCTCCAACGTCCACGCCTATTACGGCGACAGCCATGTGCTCCATGGCGTGTCGCTGAACCTGGGCGAGGGGCGGCTGCTGGGGCTCCTCGGCCGCAACGGCGCCGGCAAGTCCACCTGCATGAACGTCACGGTCGGGCTCGTGCAGATGCGCGGCGGCGCCATCGAGGTGTTCGGCGACTCCATCGGCAAGTGCCAGCCCGAGGTCATGTCCTCGCGCGGCATCGCGCTGGTGCCGCAGGGCCGGCGCATCTTCCGCAGCCTGACCGTTCGCGAAAACCTCGCGGTCGCGGCCCGCAAGCCGGCCCGGGACGCAAAGGCGCCCTGGAACGTCGAGCGCGTGTTCGACATGTTTCCGCGGCTGCGCGAGCGCAAGAACCAGAACGCGGGGTCGCTCTCCGGGGGCGAGCAGCAGATGCTCGCGATCGGGCGCGCGATGATGACCAACCCGCGCGTGCTGCTGATGGACGAGCCGTCGGAAGGGCTTGCGCCTCAGATCGTGGCCGAGGTCGGCCGGATCATCGCGCGTCTGAAGGGCGAGGGGCTGTCGATCATCCTTGTCGAGCAGAACATCAAGCTCACGCTGGAGCTTGCCGACGACGTCGCGATCATCAATACGGGCGAGGTCGTCTTTGCGGGTACGCCCGCGGCCCTTCAGGCTGACGAGAGCATCATCGCGCAGCATCTCGGCGTGTTCTGAGCCGGCCCGCCGGGGCCCGCCCTATCCGTTTCGATTGAAGTTCCCAGGAGTTGTCATGGCCGAGATCTGGAACAAGTACGACCCTACGGCGGCGCGGGCGCATCCCAAGCCCGGCCGCACCCATCGGCCGAAGAGCCTGACCGTGGACATGCACGCGCATGTCGGCATCCCGGCGGCCGGACAGTACGTGGCGAGCACGGGCAAGTTCGACCCGAACACGACCCCGCTGGTGCGCTGGCAGTCGGACCATACGCGCGCCGTG
>JAQGJZ010000205.1 GCA_028290385.1 Enterovirga sp. | reverse complement strand
AGGATGTCGGCGCGCGGCCAGCCCAGCCGGTCGAAGGCCTTTGCGGCCACGATCAGGGCGTGGGTGGAATCGAGCCCGCCCGAGACGCCGATCACGACACGCTTCGTGCCGATCGCCGACAGGCGCTGCGCCAGGCCGGCGACCTGGATGTTGTAGCCCTCGTAGCAATCCTGCGCGAGGCGCACGGGGTCGTCCGGCACGAACGGAAAGCGGTCGACCCGGCGCTCGAGCCCGACATCCGCCAGCGGGGGTTCGAGCCGGAACGGGACCGACCGGTAGGCGACTGCGGCGCCCGCCGCGCGCCGGTTGTCCTCGAAGGTCCCCATCAGGTTGCGTTCCTGACGGAGGAGATCGAGATCGACATCCGCGATCGTGAGCTGGTCCTCGGTCGCGAAGCGCTCGCCCTCGCGCAGCAGCAGCCCGTTCTCGAAGATCGAGGTCTGGCCGTCCCAGGACAGGTCCGTGGTCGATTCCCCGGCGCCGCCGGCCGCGTACACGTAGGCGCAAAGGCAGCGCGCGGAGGTCGACTGGCAGAACAGGTTGCGGCTGGAGGCCCGGCCGATCGTGATCGGGCTGCCGGACAGGTTCGCCAGCACGGTGGCGCCCGCAAGCGCGGCCTGCGAGCCCGGCGTGACCGGGATCCACATGTCCTCGCAGATCTCGACCCCGAGCGTGAGGCCCGGCACGTCCTCGGCCGGGAAGAGAAGGTCCGTCCCGAACGGCGCCTCCAGCGTCCCGATGCGGATGGTCTCGCCGCGGATGCCCTCGCCGGACGCGAAATGCCGCGCCTCGTAGAACTCGCGATAGGTCGGCAGATAGGTTTTCGGCACGACGCCGAGCAGCCGGCCGCGATGGATGACGATCGCGCTGTTGTAGATCCTCGCCCCGAAGCGCAGCGGCGCGCCGACCACCAGCACGGTGGTCAGGGTCGCGGAGCCCCGCACCAGTTCGGCCACCGCCTCCTCGACCGCGTCGAGCAGGACGTCCTGCATCAGCAGGTCTTCGATCGAATAGCCGGAAAGGAAGAGCTCCGGATAGACCGCGATTGCGACCGCCCGGTCATGGCAGCGCCGCGCAAGGGCGAGCACGGCCTCCGCGTTCCGCTGCGGATCAGCGAGGTGGCAGCGCGGCACGGCGGCCGCGACCCTGGCGAAACCGCGGGCGTAGATGGAGCGGAAGGTCATGCGCAACGCAGAGGAGCAGCGAGACGCTTGTGTGTACGCCCCCCGCGGACAGGCATCAACCTGTCCCGGGGGGCGCTGACACGAGGTGAAGCGGAGAGGGCAGAGCCTCCCCGCTTCGGGGACGATCAGACCGTCGTCGGGCCGGAATTGCGGCGCCGGGCCATGTAGGCGTCGAACTCCTCGCGATCCTTGGCGCGCTTCAGGTCCTCGACGAAGGTGCGGAACTCGCTCGCCTCGTCGTCGAGACGGCGGCGCTCCCGCTCCAGACGCTCCAGCTCGGAGCGGCGGTACTCGTCGAAGGCAAGGTTGCCCGTGCCCGTGAAGGCCGACGGCGCGCCCCAGCGCATGTTGCGCAGGGGATTGAGGAAGGCTTCCTCGACCGTCCGGCGCAGCTCCTGCGGCACCGGGTAGCCCATGAACTTCCAGACCAGATACGCGACCGCGAGCGGCCAGAAATACAGGAACATGAACACGAGGCCGACGATCTCGAGCGGCCGCCGCGAGGAACGGGTCTGCGACGGAGCTTGGGTCGCGGCCGCACCGGCGTTCCAGCCGGAGGACGAGGCACAGGACATGGGCGAACTCCCGATGTGAATGTCAACAACATTTACATGAGCGCACCCGGCGGGGGTTTCAAGTGGCAGGCCCGCTAGCTCTTTGCGGCGCCGGCGCCGTGCACCAGGGCGAGCACCCCCGCGCGGAGAAGATCGTGCTTGCCCGGCAGGCCAGGGCCGCGCGGCAGCTGCCCGGCCGCGTCCAGCATGGCGATGCCATGCGACAAGGCCCAGACCTCCAGCGCGATGAAGCGCGGGTCCACGGTCCCAAACCCGTCCGGAAAGGTCTTCTTCAGGGCCTCGACCAGCAGGCCGAAGGCGCTGTCGGGCGGAAGCTGGCCCGCAGGCGGGCCGTCCTCGGGCGAGCGCGCCGCGAACATGGCCGCGTAATAGCCCGGCTCCTTCTCGGCGAAATCGAGATAGGCCTCGCCCATGCGGGTGAAGCGCTCGAGCGGCGTGCCGGCGCCCGCGAGCGCCCGCGCCAGCCGCTCGGCCAGTTGCGTGAAGCCGCGGAACGCGACCTCGGCCACCAGGTCCTCGCGTCCGCGGAAGTGGCGATACAGCGCGGCCGGCGTGACGCCGACGAGCTTTGCGGCCTCGACCAGGGTGAAGCCCAGCAGGCCGCGCTCCGCGATGAAGCGCCGCGCCGCCTCGACCAGCGCTTCTTTCAGATTGCCGTGATGATAGCCCCGTCGGTCCGACGGGCCGCTCCAATGTCGCATTGCGCCCGCCCGGGATCGACCTCGCTGCTCTTAGAGCATCAGGCCGGCCGGGGCGAAACGGTTTCGCGCCGGCTCAGCTCGCCCACTCGCCGCGCCGCATCAGCGGCTCGGCCGCGCCGTCGGCCGTGACGCCGTCCACGTCCACCTCCGCCGAGCCGATCATCCAGTCGATATGGATCAGCGAGCGGTTGCAGCCGCGCTCGATCAGCGCGTCCTCGCCCATGAACAGGCCGCCGCGGATGCATTTCGAATAGGCCTGGCCAAGCGCGATGTGGCTCGCGGCGTTCTCGTCGAACAGCGTGTTGTAGAAGAGCAGGCCCGATTGCGAGATCGGCGAGGAATGGGGCACGAGCGCCACCTCGCCGAGGCGGCGCGCCCCCTCGTCCGTATCCAGCACCTTGCCCAAAACCTCCTGGCCGGTGCGGGACGCGGCATCCACGATGCGGCCGTCCTCGAAGCGGACCCGGATCTCCTCGATCACCGTGCCCTGGTAGGAGAGCGGCTTCGTGGAGCTGACGGTGCCGGAGACGCGCAGCTTGTGCGGCGTCGTGAACACCTCCTCGGTCGGGATGTTGGCGTTGCACACGACACCGTTGCCGGCCGTCGTCGCGCCGCCATGCCATTCGTGCTCGTCCGCGAGCCCGACTTCGAGATCCGTGCCCGGGCCGCGGAAGCGCAGGGCGCGGTAGTTCTTGCCGTTCAGGTATTCGGTGCGGGCGCGGAGCTCGGCATTGTGCCTGCGCCAGGCGTCCAGCGGGTCCTCGCGGTCGACCCGGGAAGCGTTGAAGATCGCTTCCCAGAGCTTCGGCACCGCGACCTCGTCCGGCTCGCCGGGAAACACCGCCCGCGCCCAGGCCGGTGTCGAGGCGGACACGATGGTCCAGTTCACGGCGAAGCCCGCGATGAGCTCGAGCGCCGGCATGTAGGCTTTGGAGCGGGCCCGGTTGGCCCTGGCGACCTTTTCGGCATCCTGCCCCGCGAGCAGCGAGGGGTCGTCGCCCGCGATCGCGAGACGGGCCGCGCCCGACCGGAAGGCGGTCGCCATGCCTTCATAGAGCCAGGCCGGCGCATGATCGAACGCCTCGTCCGGCGCGTGCGTGAAGCGCATCAGCGAGGCGAGCTCGTCCGTGTAGAACGTGGTGACGACCGAGGCCCCGGCCCGATAGGCCTGCTCGGTGATCGCCCGGGCGAGCGGCACGGCCTCCAGCGGCGCCGTCATCACGAGCTCCTGGCCCGGGCGCAGCCCGAGCCCGACCTGCACGGCCACCTCGGCCAGCCGCTCGAGCCGCAGATCGTGGCCCAGTTCCGAGAACGGCCGCGTGTCGTGAAAGGTCATTCGGCTGACACCTCTCCTTGGGCGGCCACCATCGGCCGCCGAGCCCCCACCGGCAAGCCTGCCCGCCGCTTCACGTGGCGGCGAAGCGCCGGATCCCGTCCTTGGTCTCGACCCGGTGCAGCCGGCCGCGCCGGGCGAGGTAGTTCACATGGGCCAGCGTCTCGCCGAACGCGAAGCCCGTCTGGTGAGCGTCCAGCGCCCGGTGGAAGATCTTGGGGATCAGCTCCGCGGCGCAATGCGGCTCGCGGCGGCAGGCCTCCACCAGGATCGCGCACCGGTCCTCGTGATGGTCCAGCATGGCGTCCACGCGTTTGTGCAGCCCCGTGAAGGGCAGGTCGTGGCCCGGAAGCACGAGGCTGTCCTCCGGCAGGCGCTTGCGCACCTCCCGTAGCGAGCGGAGGAAAATGCCGAGCGGGTCGCCTTCCGGGTCGCGCGGCAGAACGGCGACGTTCGGCGAGATGCGGGGCAGCACCTGGTCGGCCGACAGAAACACGTTCTCGTCGGCGAGGTGCAGCATGATCTGCTCGGGCGAATGGCCGCCCCCGGTCATCACCGTGAAGTCGCGCCCGCCGATCCGCAGCCGCTCGCTGGCGATGACGCGGCGAAACGTCTTGGGCAGGCCTGACAGCATCTTCAGGTACCGGTGCCCGCGCGTCATGACGCTCTGGGTGGTTTCCTCGTCCAGGCCGTTCGACTCGTAGAAGTCGCGGTAAGGCTCCGCCTCCAGCGCCTCGGGATCGAGATGGATCACGAGCGCGGTCAGGTATTCCGTCTCGCTCATCTCCAGCGTCAGGCCGGTGCGGTCGACCAGCCATTGCGCCAGCCCGACATGGTCCGGGTGGCAATGGGTGACGATCAGCCGCGTGATGCGCTGGCCCGCCAGCGGCCCGGCGAAGAGCTTCGCCCAGGCGCCGCGGCAGGCGCGATCGTCGATGCCGGTATCCAGAATCGCAACACCGCCATCATCGTCGATCAGATAGACGTTGACGTGGTCGAGCCGGAACGGAAGCGGCAGGCGCGCCCAGCGGATGCCGGGCGCAACTTCGATCGCTTCGCCCGGCCCGGGGGGCGTCTGAAAGGGGTGGACGAGATCGAGGTCGGGCGGGCGCGAGGACATCTCGACCTGCGGTAGACCTCACGACGACGCGGCTCAAGCCCGAAGGGGCGGCCGCGAGCCTGGCCGCAACCGTTCGGATTCAGACGCGGTTAAGGTCGGGAAAGGGAAGGGCGCCTATGCTGGCGCCCGGCGCTTCGAGGGTCACCGGACCGGATCGATCGTGATGGGCGACGGAATCCGGGACGGCTTCACTCACTGACGGATTGCCATGCTGAAAGACACCGACACCCTGGATGAGCGGCCGGCCGAACCGCCGACGGGCGGCGCCCATGCGCGGCCCAATCCCGACATGCGCGAGGCGATCCTGGCGAAGCTGCGCTTCGCGGTCGGCCGCGAAACCGCGGCGGCGCGTGAGCACGACTGGTATGTCGCGACTGCGCTCGCCGTGCGGGACCGGGTGGTCGAGCGCTGGCTGGATTCGATCGCCCGAACCGGCCCGGAGAAGAAGCACGTCTATTATTTCTCGCTCGAATTCCTGATCGGGCGGCTGTTCTTCGACACGATCTCCAACCTCGACCTGGTCGGCGAGGTGCGGCAGGCGCTCAACGGCTTGGGCGTCGACCTGGACCGGCTGCGCACGGTGGAGCCGGATGCGGCGCTCGGCAATGGCGGGCTCGGCCGCCTCGCCGCCTGCTTCATGGAATCGCTCGCCTCGCTGGACATCCCGGCCTTCGGGTACGGCATCCGCTACGATTACGGCCTGTTCCGCCAGGGCATCGCCGACGGCTGGCAGCAGGAAATCCCGGAGGATTGGCTGTCCTTCGGCAATCCGTGGGAATTCGAGCGCCCGGACATCAAGTACCAGATCCGCTTCGGCGGCTCGGTCGAGATGACCGGACGGCCCGACGGCACCATCGCGCATATCTGGCACTCCGCCGAGACCGTGGACGCGGTGGCGTTCGACACCCCGATGGTGGGCTGGCGTGGCCGGCGCATCAACACGCTGCGGCTCTGGTCCGCCCGGGCCGCGGACCCGCTCGTGCTGGAAGCGTTCAATCGCGGCGACCATGTCGGCGCGGTCGCGGACCGGATGCGGGTCGAGGCGATCTCGCGCGTGCTGTACCCGAGCGACGAGACCCCGGCCGGCCAGGAGCTGCGGCTGCGGCAGGAGTATTTCTTCACCTCGGCGTCGCTGCAGGACCTCTTGCGCCGGCACCGCGAGCGGCATCCGAGCTTCTCGAACCTGCCGGACCACGGCGCGATCCAGCTGAACGACACGCACCCGGCGATCGCGGTCGCGGAGCTGATGCGGCTGCTCGTCGACGAGCACCTCGTGCCCTGGGACGAGGCCTGGCGGATCACGACCGCCACCCTGAACTACACCAACCACACCCTGATGCCGGAGGCGCTGGAAACCTGGGCGGTGGAGCTGATGGAGCGCGTGCTGCCGCGCCACATCCAGATCATCTACCTGATCAACTTCCTGCACCTGGAGAGCCTGGCGAAGGACGGCGAGATCTCGGCCGACCTCGTTCGGCGCATCTCGCTGATCGACGAGACGCAGGGCCGGCGCGTCCGCATGGGGCCGCTCGCCTTTATCGGCTCGCACAAGGTCAACGGCGTCTCGGCGCTGCACACCGACCTGATGCGCAAGACGGTGTTCAGCGACCTGCACGCGCTTTACCCCGACCGCATCACCAACAAGACCAACGGCATCACCTTCCGGCGCTGGCTGCTGGAGGCAAATCCGGGCCTCGCCCGCCTTCTGGTCGAGGCGGTCGGCCCACAGGTGCTGGAGGACGCGGAGGCGCTGTCCGGCCTCGAGCGCGTGGTCGGCGACGCGGCCTTCCGGGACCGCTTCGTGGCCGTGCGCCGCCGCAACAAGGAGCGGCTGGCGCGCGAGATCAGCGACCGGCTCGGCATCAAGGTCGATCCGGCCGCGATGTTCGACGTCCAGATCAAGCGCATCCACGAATACAAGCGCCAGCACCTGAACCTGCTCGAGACGGCGGCGCTCTACGCGGCCATCAAGGCCGAGCCGAACCGGGACTGGACGCCGCGGGTGAAGATCTTCGCCGGCAAGGCCGCGTCGAGCTACGTGGTGGCCAAGCTGATCATCAAGCTCGCCTACGATCTGGCGAACACGATCAACAACGACCCGGACATGAGGGGCCGCCTCTCCGTGGCGTTCCTGCCGAACTACAACGTCAGCCTCGCCGAGATCATCATCCCGGCCGCCGACCTGTCCGAGCAGATCTCCACGGCCGGCCTGGAGGCCTCGGGGACGGGCAACATGAAGCTCGCCCTCAACGGCGCGATCACGATCGGCACGCTGGACGGCGCCAATGTCGAGATCCGCGAACGGGTGGGACCCGAGAACATCGCGATCTTCGGCCTGACGGCGCCCGAGGCGCTGGCCCGGAAGGGCGAGCCGGACCATGCCCGCCAGGCGATCGAGGCCTCGCCCCGGCTCGCGCATGTGCTGGATGCGATCGGCTCGGGCGCCTTCTCGCCCGACGATGCAGGCCGCTTCGCCGGGCTGATCGGCGGGCTTCGGAACCACGACCCGTTCCTCGTGACCTCCGATTTCGACGCCTATTGGGACACGCAGCGCGACCTCGACAGCCTGTGGC
>JAQGJZ010000028.1 GCA_028290385.1 Enterovirga sp. | reverse complement strand
GCCGACGGGAAGCTCCTGCGGGCGGCCTCCCGGCGGAGCCGGGCACATCAGCCCACGACGCCGCGAGTCGGCCTGCCCGGGCGGCAAGCAAACAGCCGGGGCTGGTTTTGCAGGTTGCTCGAAAGCTCTTCGGCGCGCCTTGAAAGATTGACAGGCCTTAACCTGCGCGTGTGTTGACGCACAATAATTCTGAAACAACTCGCGGATAACTTCGGCAGCCGCACTGGGGAGAGCCCGATGCCAAGCGAGTTGTCACAAGTCATTCGGTCGAGCGCGTGCAACGACAACGGGGCCGCAACCCTGCTCGGGAGCCGCCGGACGGCGCCGCGGGACGTGCTGACTGCAGCGGCTCGCGCCTGCGAGACCGTTCTGCTGGATTACGTCGCCCGCGGGTCGCTGCTCGTCACCCGCGCCGACCGGCGCCGCTGCGCCGTCGCGGCCTGAGCGCAGACGGCACGCCGGGGCGCGGGCTCAATGCGCCGCGTCCCAATTGTCCCCGGCCCGCGCCTCGACAGCGAGCGGCACCTCGAGCTGCACGGCCGGGTGCGGCGCCTCCTCCATCACGCGGGTGATGACCGGCAGCGTCGCCGCGACCTCGTCCTCCGGCACCTCGAACACGAGCTCGTCGTGCACCTGCAGGAGCATCCGGCCCGAGAGCCGCGCGTCCCGCAGCGCCGCATCCATGCGGATCATGGCGCGGCGGATGATGTCGGCCGCCGAGCCCTGGATGGGCGCGTTGATGGCTTGCCGCTCCACCGCGGCCCGGACGGAGGCGTTGCCGGCCGAGATGTCCGGGTAGTGGCAGGCGCGCCCGAAGATCGTCGAAACGTAACCCTGCTCCCGGACCGCGCGCTTGGTCTTGTCCATGTAGTCGCGGATGCCGGGAAAGCGCTCGAAATAGGTGCGGATGTAATGCCCGGCCTCGTCGCGCGGGATGCCGAGCTGGTTTGCCAGCCCAAAAGCCGAGATGCCGTACACGATCCCGAAATTGATCGCCTTCGCCCGGCGCCGCACGTCTGCCGGCATGCCGTCCACGGGCACGCCGAACATTTCGGATGCGGTGGTCGCGTGGATGTCGATGCCGTCCGCGAACGCCTTCTTGAGCTGCGGGATGTCGGCGATGTCGGCCAGCAGCCGCAGCTCGATCTGCGAGTAATCGGCCGAGATCAGCTTGTGCCCGGGCTCCGGCACGAAGGCCGCGCGGATCTTGCGGCCCTCCTCGGTGCGGATCGGGATGTTCTGCAGGTTCGGCTCGTTGGACGACAGGCGGCCCGTGCTGGTCGCGGCCAGCACATAGGTCGTGTGCACGCGCCCGGTTTCGGGATGCACATAGGTCGGCAGCGCGTCCGTATAGCTCTTGAGCTTGGTGAGCTGGCGCCATTCCAGGATCTTGCGCGGCAGCGGGTGGTCCGAGCTTTCGCCGAGGTCCTCGAGCAAGCGCGCCCCCGTGGACCATTGCCCGGTCGAGGTCTTGCGGGCGCCCGGCAGGCCGAACTTGCCGAACAGGATCTCGGCCAGCTGCTTCGGCGAGCCGATCGTGAAACGCTCGCCCGCAATCTCGTAGACCTCGTCCTCGACGCGGGCGATGGTCTGCGCGAAATCGCCCGACATGCGCGACAGGATGCTCCGGTCGATGCGGATGCCGCGCTCCTCCATCCGGGCGAGGGTCGTGACCAGCGGGCGCTCGAGCGTCTCGTAGACGGTCGTCTTGCGTTCGGGCGCCAGGCGCGGCTTCAGCACGCGCCAGAGGCGCAGGGCGAGGTCCGGCCCTTCCGCCGCATATTCGCGCGCCTGGTCCGGGTGGATCGTCTCGAACGCGACCGCCTTGCGGCCCTTGCCGGCGATCTCCTCCAGCGACATGCAGGTGTGCTGGAGATAGACGCGCGCGAGCTGGTCGAGCGAGTGGCCGGACAGGCTCGGCTTGCCGACATCGAGCGCGTAGGACAGCAGCATCGTGTCCTCGATCGGGCCCATCTCGACCCCGTGGCGCTTCAGCACGAGCCAGTCGTGCTTGATGTTGTGGCCGATCTTGAGCACGGCCTCGTCTTCGAGCAGCGGCTTCAGCCGGGCGAGCGCGGCGTCGGGCGGGATCTGGTCGGACAAGAACCCGTTCTCGAACAGGCTCTCGCTGCCGTCCTGGCCCGCGGCCCGGTGCCGGAGCGGCAGATAGGCCGACATGCCCGGCTCGAGCCCGAGCGAGATGCCGACGATGTCGGACCGCATCGGGTCCGGCCCGGATGTCTCGACATCGAGCGCCAGCGCGCCCGCTTCGCCGGCCGCCGCGATCCAGCGATCCAGCTCCTCGAGCGTGCGCAGCGTCACGAACTTGGTCCGGTCGCAGGGCTGATCGGCCGCCTCGGCGCGGCGCGCCGCAACCAGCGTCTGCGGGTTCAGGGCGGCGGATGCCGCGCCCGCCCGCTCCGGTCCGGAGGGGGTTCCCGCTGAGCCGTCTGGGCCCCGGGCCTCCCCCTCTGCGGCCGCGGCCGCGGGAGCGCTTCCATCGCCCTCGTGGAACCACCGCCCGGTCGTCGGATCCCAAGGGCGCGACAGGTCCGGATCGGCTTCGACCTGCCCCGCATCGACCCCGTACAGGTCGACCACGCGCTTGGTGATGGTCGAGAATTGCAGGGCCTTGGTGAAGGCCACGAGGCGCTTGGCGTCGAACTCGCCGAGCCGGGTGTCGGCGATCGGCACCGTCACGGGCGTCGAGCAATCCAGCGTGACCAGCCGCTTCGAAACCCGCGCGAGCTCCGCGTTCTCGACCAGCGTCTCGCGCCGCTTCGGCTGCTTGATCTCCTGCACCCGGTCGAG
>JAQGJZ010000155.1 GCA_028290385.1 Enterovirga sp. | reverse complement strand
GTCGATCGCCTGCGCCGCTTCGCCTTCGATCACGATCCTGCGCAGCGCACGGGCCCCGAAATCGAGGGTGATCCAGTTGGTGCCGGAACTCGAGGGGGTGAGCGTTCCGGCAAGGTCGACATATTGCAAGCGATCGCCGGTCGCTGGGCCCTGAACGAGGAAGCGGTGTGGAAGCGTCCCGCCCAACAGGCGAAAGCTGACCTTTGCGGCATCGGCCGTGAGCTCCAGCTGCCACGACAGCGCATCCTGAGCGCCGACCGCGTTGCCGCCCGAACTGCCCCCGTTCAGGGTGGCGACCGGGAAGCGATGGTAGACCGTCCCGTAGATCGCCGGGACGCCGCCGAACGCGCGCATCGGCACGGCCGCATCGGTGACGCGCCTGCCGTTGGTCTGCCCCGCAGGCTGGGCCGTGGTCGCCGTGATGGTCGGCGGCGCAGCCATCACGCCGTTCACATACGGGTTGTTGAAGCGCGCGGCGCGGGCGCTTCGGCGCAGCCTGGCCCCGAGCGTCTCCGTCGGGACCACACGTCCTGAAACAACGGCCGCCATCTCACGCCTCCGTCACGGTGAAGGGCTGGCCGGCTGACGGTCCGACAATCGACACGGCCCCGGCCGGGACGACCTTGTCGAACACGAACGCGCCGCCAGGCCCAACCTGGATGGACCCGGCACCCTGCGCAGCGGCTCCTGCGGTCGAGAACCAGAAGGCGCGTGTTTCGTCGGGATTGGCCACAAGCAGGAAGCGCCGAAACGCGTTCGCCGCGCAGGCCTGCTGCGCCGCCCCGCCGGTTCCGACGGTGCCGGATCGGTCCGTCGGGCTGATCGCGGCGGAATCGCTGTGCACGGGCACGTCGGAGGCCAGAATGGCGGCGAGCGCCTGCCCGGGAAGCGCATGGAGGTCGTAAGGCCGGCCAGGCACCAGGAGCATCCGCGGCTCCGTCGTCGGGTCCGGGGATGCGGCGATGTCCACATAGACCGCGCTGTCGACGGCGAGCAGCCGGACGAACACCGTCCCGGAGCCTACCGGCACAGCGGGGCGGCTTCCGGCGGGCGTCGCATTCGGGGTGACATCCAGGGTGACGGATGCCAGCGGCTCGCCGGCCGGAAGGTCCACCTGGCCGCCCAGGCGGCCTCGTCCACCTCCCAGCGAGCAAAACTCGACGCGCAATCTGGGCATGGCTTCTCCTTGTGGGCTGGACAGAGCGCAGGGGAGCACGCCGTCCGGCCTAGAAGGCGGGACGCGGCTGAGCGAGCGTGTCGGGCAAGCGCTGCAGCTCGACCAGCAACTGGGCGGCGAGCATGATGAGGCAGCGTGTTAGCTGTTTATTCCTAAAGCGTGTCGCTTGTCAAGCGCTCAAACCAGGCCGTGGTATCGCCGGTACCAGTCGACGAAGCGCGGAATCCCAACCTCGAGAGGCGTCGCCGTGACCCGCTCATAGGCGTCCGAAAAGGACGCGGCGTCGGCCGAGGTTGCGACCACATCTCCGGGAGGCAGGGCCATCGGGACGCGGACAGCGGAGCGACCGAGCGCCGCCTCGATCAGCTCGATCACGCGATTCAGATCGCTCGGCCGGTCTCCCCCGATGTTGAACACCCGGAAGGGGCCCAATGCGCTCCGATCCGGCCTCCCCTCAGCACCAGCCGTGCCCGGCGCGGGCCCTCCCAGAACGCGCATCACCGCCTCGACCGCGTCGTCGATGAAGGTGAAGTCCCGCTTCACCCGCCCGTCGGCCGCGACCTCGATCGGCTCGCCACGCCCGATCCGCTCGGTGAAGCGGTAGATCGCCATGTCCGGCCGGCCCCACGGACCATAGACCGTGAAGAAGCGCAGCCCCGTCGTGGGGAGGTCGAACAGGTGCGCGTAGGAATGCGCCATCAGCTCGTTGGCGCGTTTCGTCGCCGCATACAGGCTGACCGGATGGTCGACTGCGTCCTGTTCGGAAAAGGGCAGCTTGGTGTTGCCGCCGTAGACGGAGCTCGACGACGCATAGACGAGATGCCCCACCCGCGTGTGGCGGCAGGCTTCCAGCACGTGCACGAACGCGGCCAGATTGGCGCTGGTATAGGCCCCGGGATTGGTGAGCGCGTACCGAACGCCCGGCTGGGCCGCCAGGTGAAGGACGGTCCGGAACCGGTGCCGAGCAAACAGCCCCAGCGTCGGGTCGAGATCGGCGAGATCCAGATGGACGTTGATAAAGCCGGGCCGAGCCTCGAGTTGGGACAGCCGCGCTCGCTTGAGCGCCGGATCGTAATAGTCGGAGAGGGAATCGACCCCAACGACCTCCTGCCCCGCCTCGAGCAGCCGCCGCGCAACGTGGTAGCCGATGAAGCCCCCCGCCCCGGTGACCAGTATGGGCGCGGCCACCATTTCGGCTACCCCTGGGAAGAACCGAGGCTGTCGGGCCGCCCGATGCTGGTGTAGCGGAACCCGTGCCGGCGCATATCCTCGGCCACGTAAACGTTGCGGAGGTCGACGAGGACCGGCTCGGCGAGCGCCTTGCGCAGCCGCACCGGATTAAGGGCCCGGAACGCGTCCCATTCCGTGACGAGAACAAGCGCATCAGCGCCCTTGGCACAGGAATACGCGTCCTTGGCGTATTCCACGTCCGTCAGGACGTTCTTGGCCTGTTCCATCCCCTCGGGGTCAAAGGCGCGGATCCGCGCCCCGGCATCCTGCAGCGCCGAGATGATCGCGCAGGAGGGCGCGTCGCGCATGTCGTCCGTGTTCGGCTTGAAGGTGAGGCCGAGGACGGCAATCAGCTTGCCGCGCACGGAACCGCCGCACGCAGCGACGATCTTGCGGGCCATGGCGCGCTTGCGCTGTTCGTTGACGGACACGACCGTTTCCACGAGCCGAACCGGCGCTCCGTGGTCCTGCGCCGTTTTCATCAGCGCCAGCGTGTCCTTGGGGAAGCAGGATCCACCGTAGCCGGGGCCGGCGTGGAGGAACTTCGTCCCGATCCGGTTGTCGAGCCCGATGCCGCGCGCCACGTCCTGCACGTTTGCGCCGACCTGCTCGCAAAGATCCGCGATCTCGTTGATGAAGGTAATCTTCGTCGCGAGGAACGCGTTCGCGGCGTATTTCGTGAGCTCGGCCGTGCGCCGGCCCGTGACCATGATGGGCGCCTGGTTGAGGTAGAGGGGCCGGTACAGGTCGCCGACCACGCGCGCGCCGCGCTCATCGTTGGCGCCGATGACGATCCGGTCCGGCCGCTTGAAGTCCTGGATCGCAGCACCCTCGCGCAGGAACTCCGGGTTCGACACGACGGAGAACTCCGCGTCCGGCCGGATATCCCGGATGATCTGCTCCACCTCGTCGCCGGTCCCGACGGGCACCGTCGACTTGGTGACCACGACCGTGAACCCATCCAGGGCAGCCGCGATCTCGCGCGCTGCCGCATACACAAAGGAGAGGTCCGCGAAACCATCGCCACGCCGGGACGGGGTACCCACGGCGATAAACACGGCGTCTGCACCCTGCACCCCCTGGGCCAAGTCGGTCGTGAACGACAGGCGGCCGGCCTCGACGTTGGTCTGGACGAGATCCTCCAGCCCGGGCTCGAAGATCGGAATCCGTCCGTCCTTCAGGGCCGCAACCTTGCCTGCATCCTTATCGATGCAGACCACGTCGTGCCCGAAATCGGCGAAGCACGCCCCGGACACGAGCCCGACATAGCCGGACCCGACCATCGCCACACGCAAGCTTGACCCCTACCGAAAGCAAAGCCCCTAAGGAAATGCCCGGGTGCCCCGGCAAAAGCAAATGTGACAGCCGCTCACCGCGTTTCCCGCGCAGATTGCATGCCGCAGGTCCGCCGCATGTGGGACCCAATTTGCGGGTTCGGCGTTGTCGGGGCGGTCACCCTCCGGACGTCCGATCACCCATGGCTACGAACAAGACCGCCTCTGCCTGCGCAGCAGGAGGCGCCGCTCCCGCCGTAACCCAACGCGCTCGCGTGCGGGAGGGGCTGCCCCACCCGCTCGGGGCCACCTGGGATGGTCTCGGGGTGAATTTCGCGCTCTTCTCGGCGAACGCGACAAAGGTCGAGCTCTGTCTCTTCGACGAGTCCGGCGAGACGGAGCTCGAGCGCGTCGAGCTGCCCGAATACACGGATGAGGTCTGGCACGGCTATCTGCCCGACGCTCGGCCGGGCACGGTCTACGCCTACCGCGTACACGGCCCTTACGAGCCCGAGGCAGGGCACCGGTTCAATCCGAACAAGCTGCTGCTCGACCCCTATGCCAAACAGCTGGTCGGAGAGCTGACCTGGGATCCGGCCGTGTTCGGCTACGAAGCCGGCACCGACGACCTCACATTCGACGAGCGCGACAGCGCGCGCTTCATGCCGAAATGCCGGGTGATCGACCCAGCGTTCACCTGGGGTCGGGAACAACCCCCGCAGGTCTCATGGGAGCGCACGATCTTCTATGAGGCGCATGTCCGTGGCTTCACCATGTTGCACCCGGCCGTCCCCGAGAATCTGCGGGGCACGTTCTCGGGCCTGAGCAACAAGGCGGTCATCGACTACGTCAAAAGCCTCGGCGTGACGTCCGTCGAGCTCCTGCCGATCCACGCCTATGTGGACGACGACTTCCTTCTCCAGAAGGGATTGCGGAACTACTGGGGCTACAACACGATCGGCTTCTTCGCCCCGCAGCCGCGCTACATGGCGACGCCCTTCGTCAATGAATTCAAGGAGATGGTGGCCAAGTTCCACGATGCCGGGATCGAGGTGATCCTGGACGTCGTGTACAATCACACGGCCGAGGGCAACGAGATGGGCCCGACGCTGTCGTTCAAGGGCATCGACAACGCCTCGTATTACCGGCTGCTTCCAGACCAGAAGCGCTACTACATCAACGACACGGGCACCGGGAACACGCTGAATCTGAGCCACCCGCGCGTGCTGCAGATGGTGACCGACTCGCTGCGCTACTGGGCGCAGGAGATGCATGTCGACGGTTTCCGGTTCGATCTCGCCACCATCCTGGGCCGCGAGCCCTACGGCTTCGACGAGGGTGGCGGGTTCCTGGATTCATGCCGGCAGGATCCCGTCCTGTCGTCCGTGAAGCTCATCGCGGAGCCCTGGGATTGCGGGCCGGGCGGCTACCAGGTCGGCGGTTTCCCGCCGGGCTGGGCGGAGTGGAACGACAGGTACCGCGACACGGTGCGGGCCTATTGGAAGGGGGACGAAGGCCAGTTGCCCGAAATGGCCTCGCGCCTGACCGGCTCGGCCGACCAGTTTAACAAGCGCGGCCGCAAGCCCTGGGCGAGCGTGAACTTCATCACGGCGCATGACGGCTTCACGCTGCGCGACCTGGTCTCGTACAACGACAAGCACAACGAGGCGAATGGCGAGGACAACCGCGACGGCCACTCGCACAACCTCTCGTACAATCACGGGGCCGAGGGGCCGAGCGACGATCCGCAGATCCGCGAGGTCCGGCTCCGGCAGATGCGCAACCTTCTCGCCACGCTGTTTCTGTCGCGCGGCACGCCGATGCTGCTCGCGGGCGACGAGTTCGGCCGGACGCAGGGCGGCAACAACAACGCCTACGCGCAGGACAGCGAAATCGGCTGGATCAACTGGGAGATGGACGAGGAGGGGCGCCAGCTCGCGGAGTTCACCCGGCGCATGATCGCGCTGCGCCAGTCGCTGCCCATGCTGCGCCGGGGCCGCTTCCTCACCGGCCAGTTCGACGAGACGATCGGCGTTAAGGATGTCACCTGGCTCAACCCGTCAGGCGACGAGATGACGGACGAGCACTGGAGCGACGGCCAGGGGCGCTGCCTTGGCGTGCTGCTCGACGGGCGCGCCCAGCCCACGGGCATTCGCCGCCCGGGCACGGATTCGACCCTCCTGCTGGTCCTGAATTCCTACCACGACGTCGTGAACTTCAAACTGCCCGAGGCTCAGGGCGGGCGCGAATGGGTCTGTCTGGTGGACACGAACCAGGCCGAGCTCGAGGAGGCACCTTCCTTCGCCTTCGGGCACGACTACGCTGTCACAGCGCGGTCGCTCCTGCTGTTCATGCTCAAGCCCCAGAGCACGCGGTATCGGGATGACGAGGTCCGATCCTACCGCCACGTGATCGCGGAATTCGACCAAGCCTGGGGCGGCACCCTGACGGTAACCGAATGACGACCGGAGGGGTCGTCGTTTTGAACGGGTGTCAATCCGATTGGAAGCACCCTATATCGGCTAGCACGAACCGCGCGCGGGGGCGGCCCGAGCAAAGGACGCGAGGCGGAATGAACGTTGAACCGGCGATCCGCGATCAGATGCTCGCGGCGCTTCCGAGCCTGCGAGCGTTCGCGATCTCGCTCTGCGGGAATGTCGATAAGGCCGACGACCTGGTCCAGGACACGATCATGCGCGCCTGGGCGGCGATCGACCGTTTCGAGCGCGGGACGAACCTGAACGCCTGGCTCTTCACAATCCTGCGCAACCTGTATTTCTCGAACCTCCGCAAGGGGAAGCGCGAGGTCGAGGACGTCGACGGCGCCTATGCCGGCCGGCTGTCCAGTCTCCCGGAGCAGGACGGCCGGGCGGACATGAACGATTTCCGGACAGCGCTCGCCCGGCTCGCCCCGGACCAGCGCGAGGCATTGCTGCTCGTCGGTGCCCAGGGCTTCTCGTATGAGGAGACGGCGGCCATCATGGGCTGCGCCATCGGCACTGTGAAGAGCCGCGTTAACCGCGCCCGCGTTCGCTTGTCCGAGCTCCTGGCTGTCGAACAGATCGAGGATCTCGGCCCCGACCGCATGACCATGGCGGCCTTGCAGCCCCCGAGCTGAGGCCTCGCGCGCATCTTTCTTGCCTCGCTGACCGGAGGGCGCCATCCATATCGGCGCGCCCTCGCCAGGGCCGAACGGGTGTGAGATGCCGGGCTTCGATACCATCATCCGCGGAGGCACGGTCGCGACGGCGGCGGACACGTTCGCCTGCGACGTCGGCATCAAGGACGGGCGCATCGCGGCGCTCGGGCAGGACCTCGGCGACGCGCCCGAGGTGATCGACGCCACGGGGCGGCTTGTCCTTCCGGGCGGCATCGACAGCCACGTTCACTTCGCCCAACCCTCCGGCCCGGGCATCGTCATGGCGGACGGGTTCGAGAGCGGCACCCGCTCCGCGGCCTTCGGGGGCAACACGACCGTGCTGCCCTTCTGCGTGCAGCAGAAGGGCCACACGCTGCGCGAGGCGCTCAAGGCCTATCACGCCGAGGCGGATGGCCAGTGCTATGTGGACGTCTCCTTCCACCTCGTGATCGCCGATCCGACCGAGCAGGTGCTCGGCCAGGAACTGCCGGCGCTGGTGGAGGACGGCT
>JAQGJZ010000124.1 GCA_028290385.1 Enterovirga sp. | reverse complement strand
CGAACGGAGCTGCGCAGGTCCTTGATGATGCGGTAGCGGCCGGGCCCCACGGTCTCGAAATAGCGGGCCACCAGGTCGCGCGACACGCGCATCAAGGCCCGCTCGCCGTAGATGCCGGCCCGTGCGGCGTTCAGCACGCGGGTGTCGATATCGGACCCAACGATCTCGACGTCGAACTCGTCCACCCGCGGCCAGTGTTCGAGCAGCCAGATCGCGACCGAATAGGGCTCCTCGCCCGTCGCGCAGGGAATCGACCAGATGCGGACGGGGGCGCCGGGCGGCTTCCCGCGCACGACCTCGTCCAGGAGGGACGAGGTCAGGCAGCGGAGTTGATGATCCTCCCGGAAGAAGTAGGTCTCGTTCACCGTGAAGGCGTTGATGAGGCTCTCGACCTCCGCCGTCTGCGTCCGCACGCGCGCGAAATAATCGGTGAAGGCCTGGCAGCCGGTGGCGCTCATCCGCTCGCCGAGGCGACGCTCGACGAAGTAGCGCTTGCTTTCCGCGAACACGATCCCGGTTCGACGGTACAGGAACTCGCAGAGCTGGCGGAATTCTTCCGCCGTGAGCAAGCCTGTCTCGCGCGCGCCCCGGCTGTCCTCCGTCAAGGCCGCGCCCGGTTAAGGCGCTCGAGCGCCACCTCGACGGCAAAGGTAAGGAACGGCTCCGCCGCGAAGCGCCGTTGGGCGATGTGAAGGGCGTCGATCGCATCCGCCGTGCCGATCTCCGCCAAGACCTCGACCATGGCGCCGGCGACGTTCGGATGCTGCTCCCCGGCGAGAGCATCGGCCAGGAGCGCCGTCGCGGCCTCGGAGGGCGCCGTGCGGGCGATCTCGGCCGCCAGAAGACGCACGTCGGGGTCGGCGTCCGCCAGCAGATCCGGAAGGTGGGCCGAAACGGCCGCGGGCATGCCCTGCAGCGCCTCGATCACGAGGGTGCGCAGGGACGCATCGTCAGAGCGCAGATGCGGCAGGAGCTGCAGAACGGCCTCGTCGCTGCCCGCCCGCATCAGGCTCGTGGTGATTGCATCGCGCACCCGCGGGTCCTGCTCGCGCGCCAGCGCCTGCCCGAGCGCCGGGGGCCCGCCAGGCTCCGTCGCGAGCGCCCGCGCGGCCGTCCGGCGCGTGTCGGGATCGGCATCGCGGAGCTGGCCGAACGGATCGCCGGCGGGCGCTGGAGGCGGTGCGGCCGGCGGGCCGGGGCGCTTTACGAGCGGCATGTCAGGCCAGGAGCTCGAGAATGCGATCGGCGATCAGGTCGACCGGCTCGACGAACTCCGCCCCACCCGCCCGGACCAGTTCGCCCGGCATGCCCCAGACAACCGCGCTCTCCTCGGCCTCCGCGATCGTGCGTCCGCCCGCCTCGCGCAGGCGCGCCATTGCGTCGGCACCGTCCCGTCCCATGCCGGTCATCAGCACACCCACCAGCAATTTCGGATCGACCTGATCCATGGCGCTTCGGACCATCCGGTCGACGCTCGGGTGCCACAGATATTCGGCATGGGGCGGCGCGGCCATGCCGATCGGGCCGTTGGGCCGCATGGAGACAATCGCGTCCGCGTCGCCCTTGGCGATGTAGACGGTCCCGGGCTCGAGGGGGGTCGGACGGACCAGCTCGACGACGGAGAGTTCGCACAGGCGGTCGAGGCGGTCGGCCAAGGCGCCGGTGAAGCTCGCCGGCATGTGCTGCGCAACCAGCACGGGCCAGGGCAGGGTGCCGGGGAGGCGGGACAGCACCGCATCGAGCGCCGGCGGACCGCCGGTCGAGCAGCCGATCAGGACGATGCCATGCTGCCCCGGAGCCGTCGGGCTCAGCCGAGCCGTGGACCGGCGCGGGTTTGCGCGCGGAGGCACGCGCGTGGTGGGTCTGGGGGAGGATCCGGCGCGCGCACGGACACGCTCGGCGAGCCGGAGGCTCTTGCGCAGCGGGGTCGCGGCTGCGAGCCGGACCTTTTCGACGATGACCGGCGCGAGCTGGTCGATCTCCAGGGAAATGGCGCCCGATGGCTTCGGGACGAAGTCCACCGCCCCGAGTTCCAGCGCCTCCAACGTCACCGCCGCGCCCTCGGCCGTCATGGCCGACACCATGACGACGGGGCAGGGATGCTCGATCATGATGCGGTCCAGGCAGGCGAGCCCGTCCATCTCCGGCATGTGGACGTCGAGCGTGATGACGTCCGGCTTGACCTGCGGCAGGAGCTCGACCGCTTCCCGTCCGTTCCGTGCGAACGCCACCTCGAAGTCGCGCTCGGCGGCGAAGATGGTGCCGAGCAGCTTCCGGACGAGCGCGGAATCGTCGACGATGAGGAGCTTGATCACGCGGCTGGGCGCGCCTTCTGGTCCCGGCTGATTGCGGCCAGGAGCCGCTTCTCGGTCGATTCCAGGAGCCCGCGCGGATCGATCAGCAGGACCATGTTGCCGTCCTCCGCGACCGCGACGCGCGGCACGATGCGGGCCTGGTCCTCCGTCAACTCCGGCGCCGGGCGAATGGCGGCGACGGAAAATCGGCGCACATCCGTCACCTGGTCGACGATGAACCCGGCCCGGGTGCCGTCCGCCGCAAGCACGATGACCCGCCGATTGGTCCCGGCCGGGGCGGGCGGCAGGTCGAAGCGGCGACGCTGGTCGATCACCGCCAGGGCTGCACCGCGCAGGTTCATCATGCCTTCGACGAAGGCCGGGGCTTTCGGCAGGCGCGTCAGCGTTTCGGGCGCGCGCACGACCTCTTCCACGGTCCCGACCGGCAGCCCGAACAGATCCTCGCCGACGCGGAACACGACGAACTGCTCGCCCTCGTTCCCCAGGTCCGGTCCGGCTCCGTCGCTTGTGCGAACGTGGCCCTGCTCGGCTGCGATCCGGCCCATGACCACCTCGTTGAACATTCCCTCGGTGGACAGGACCGAGACCAGCCGCCTGCCGCCGTCCAGCCGGCAGATGGCCTGGATCTCGGCGCCCTCGCTGCGGAGCAGCGCCGGGACGCGATCGATCATCCGCTCCTCGACCCGCGTGATCGAGCGGACCTGGTCCACGAGGATTCCGGCGCGGGTTGCCCCGACCCGGGTGACCACGATCCTGGCGGTTCGGCTCGCCGGTTCGGGCGGAAGCCGGAGCAGGCGTGCCGCGGACACGACGGCGAGCAGGTCTTCGCGAAGCGGGACGACCCCGAGCACATGCTCGTCCGGGCCGGGCACTGTGGCGAGGCGCTCCGGGACCGGGATGATCTCGTCGACGCGCTCGATCGGAAGCGCAAAGGCCTGACCGGACACGTCGAAGGTCACGAGCGGAACGGTGTCGCCGGCACCTGCCGCCTGCACCGGTCCGAGCGCGGCGTCGGTCGCGGCCCGTGCGGGCCGCCGCCCGAATTGCGGGAACATCTCGGCCAGGAGGCGGTCCAGACCGACCACATGGGCGGCGCTTCCATCCTGCAGGCGCGCAAGGCCGTCGGAGAAGCCGCCTTTCGTTGTGTCGTCCGAGGGCTCGAACCGCCCCCGCGCCAGGGCCGTAACGCGTTCGGTGAGCAGCCCAAGCGGCGCGCCGGCCTCGACGATGAGGATCCGGCCAGCGCCGTCGTCGGGCCGCAGGGTGGCCTGGCCGGTGATATCCACGACGGGAACGACCGTGCCGCGCAGGTTCATCAGCCCGACAAGACCGCGCGGCGCCTGCGGAACGCGCTGCAGGGGGGGCACGCGCACGATCTCGCGGAC
>JAQGJZ010000118.1 GCA_028290385.1 Enterovirga sp. | reverse complement strand
ACGGGCTCGCCGCCTTCACGGCGGCTCGCCTGCTGCTGTCCACGATCGGGCTCCCCCCCCTTTCGGGAGCGGCGCCCTGACATGCCCCGTTCGGAGAAGCTGATGCCCGCACCTTTGCGCCTCGGGGTGAACATCGATCATGTCGCGACGCTGCGGAACGCGCGCGGCGGCTTTTATCCGGATCCGGTGCGGGCTGCGCACGACGCCATCATGGCCGGGGCGGACGGCATCACGGCGCATCTGCGCGAAGACCGCCGCCACATCCGCGACGAGGACATCGAGCGGCTGAAGCGGCAGATCCTGACCCCGCTCAACTTCGAGATGGCCGCGACGGACGAGATGGTCGCGATCGCCTGCCGCGTGCGGCCGCATGCCGCCTGCCTGGTGCCGGAGAAGCGCGAGGAGCGCACCACCGAAGGCGGGCTCGATCTGGCGGCAAATCCCGAGCGCCTCGGCTCCGTCATCGCCCGCCTGAAGGAGGCGGGTATCCGGGTGTCCCTGTTTGTCGAACCCGAGCCCGCCGTGATGGATGCCGCGCATCGGCTCGGCGCGCCCGTCGTCGAGCTGCACACGGGATCCTACGCGGAGGCGTTCCTGGCCGACGACCAGGCGCGCACGGACGCCGAGCTCGACCGGATCCGCCGGGCCGCTGCCCACGGCGCGGCGATCGGGCTCGAGATCCATGCCGGGCACGGGCTAACCGAGCAGAATGTCGGGCCCGTGGCCGCCATCCCGCAGATCGTGGAGCTGAACATCGGACACGCGCTGATCGGCGCCGCGATCTTCGTCGGGCTCGGCGATGCGATCCGGGCCATGCTGTCCGCCATGGAGGCGGGGCGTGCCGCGGCTCCGCAGGCCAGGTGACAGCTGCATCTCACGCGCGGCCTGGATGTTCCGAATCGCGCGGGGCGCCCCATATGGTCGGGGAACGATAGCCGGGACCACTCGGCGCTGGGCTGTATGGGCATGATCATCGGGATCGGGTCGGATCTGTGCGACATCCGTCGCATCGAGAAATCTCTTGCGCGCTTCGGCGAGCGGTTCACGGGCCGCATCTTCACCAGCGGCGAGCAGGCGAAGAGCGAGGGCCGCGCGAACCGGGCGAGCTCCTATGCCAAGCGTTTCGCGGCCAAGGAGGCCTGCTCGAAGGCGCTCGGCACAGGCATGCGGGCCGGCGTGTTCTGGCGCGACATGGAGGTCGTGAACCTGCCGGGCGGCAAGCCGACCATGCGGTTGACCGGCGGCGCGCTGGAGCGCCTCGCCCGCATGATGCCGGAGGGCCATGACCCGGTCGTGCACGTCTCGCTGACCGACGATCCGCCCCTGGCGCAGGCCTTCGTGGTGATCGAGGCGGTGAAGCGGCCCTGATCGGCCGCATTGCCGCGCGTCAGGGCTTGGTCTAGAGCCCGCAGGCCCGCCGGGAGAGCCGGCCGGAGGACACAGATGGCTCGGGTCGATACGGGCGCGAAGATCAGAACCAAGGACGAGGGCGGGCTGCTCGAGACGATCAAGGTGGTCGTCCAGGCGCTGCTGATCGCGCTCGTCGTGCGCACGCTGCTGTTCCAGCCGTTCAACATCCCGTCCGGTTCGCTCATCCCGACGCTACTCGTGGGCGATTACCTGTTCGTGTCGAAGTATTCGTACGGATACTCGAAGCACTCGATGCCGTTCAGCCCGCCGTTGTTCAACGGCCGGATTTGGGCCTCCGAGCCGCAGCGCGGCGACATCGCGGTGTTCAAGCTGCCGAAGGACAATTCGACGGACTACATCAAGCGGGTGATTGGGCTCCCGGGTGACAAGATCCAGGTGGTCGAGGGCGTGCTGCAGATCAACGGCAAGGCCGTTGTCCGCAAGCGGGTGGAGGATTTCCGCACGGCCGATCCCTATGGCCGGCCGGTCAGCGTTGCCCAATTCGACGAAACGCTGCCGAACGGCGTGACGCACCGCGTCATCGAACGCGACGGCGACCACGGCTACTGGGACAACACCTACGTGTACACGGTTCCGCCCGGGCATTTCTTTATGATGGGTGACAACCGCGACAACTCGACGGATTCGCGCGACGAGGCGAGCGTCGGCTTCGTGCCGTTCGAGAATTTTGTCGGGCGCGCGGAGGTGATCTTCTTCTCCATCGACGAGAACGCCTCGGCCTGGCGCGTGTGGGAATGGCCCTGGACCGTGCGCTGGGGCCGGATCCTGAACCCGATCCGCTGAGGCGCCCGTGGCACGGCGCGCGAAGCCGGACCGGGCGGAGCTCGAGACCCGGCTCGGACACCAATTTGCCGACCCGGTTCTGCTGGAGCGCGCGCTGACCCATGTCAGCGCCGCAGCGGGCGAACTCGGGCAAAGCAACCAGCGGCTCGAGTTCCTCGGCGACCGCGTGCTGGGGCTCGCCGTCGCCGAGATCCTGTACGCGACCTTCCCGGTCGCGCCCGAGGGGGAGCTGTCGCATCGGCTGTCCGACCTCGTGCGGCGCGAGACCTGTTCGGATCTGGCCGAGCGCTGGGACCTCGCCGCGCATCTTCGGCTCGGCTCCGGGGAGGGGAAGGCCGGCGGCCGTCGGAACCGCGCGACGCTCGCGGAC
>JAQGJZ010000089.1 GCA_028290385.1 Enterovirga sp. | reverse complement strand
AGGGCATCCAGCCCGGCCCGCAGGTGATGACGGAGCGCCCCGAGCTGTTCTGGGGCCTCATCGCCAGCATGCTGCTCGGCAACCTGATGCTGCTGGTGCTGAACCTGCCTCTGATCGGCCTGTGGGTGCGCCTGCTGACGATCCCGTACAAGTTCCTGTTCAACGCGATCCTGATCTTCTGCGCGATCGGCACCTACTCGGTCAGCAACAGTGCCACAGACATCTGGCTGCTGCTCGTCTTCACGGCGATCGGCTACGTGTTCCTGAAGCTGCATTGTGAGCCGGCGCCGCTCATCCTGGGCTTCATCCTCGGCCCGATGATGGAAGAAAACCTGCGACGCGCGCTCCGGATCTCGCTGGGTGACCCGAGCGTGCTGGTCACGCGGCCGCTCAGCGCCGCGTTCCTGGCGATCTCGCTTGCGCTGCTGGTCATGATGGTCGCGCCCTCGATCAGGGCGAAGCGCGAAGTGGCGCTTCAGGAGTAGACCCGGCGAGCGGCCGGCTCCGTCCGGTCGCTCGCCTTTCGTGCCCCGGGGAGCTCCCCACAGGCGCTCCGATCATGCCGCCAGCCCAGCCCTGCTCGCGGCCGCGGATTTCCTGCTGATCCCTGCTGGGCGCCCCATCGCTTGGCAAAGCGCGAGGTGGCGCTGCGGGGCTGATCTCGGCCAGGTCCCTCGGCAGGCCGCGAGGCTTCTCCGCCTGTCCGCAACGGGCGTGTGCGCCCAAGTCTCGGCCGCAGCTCTGATGCGGAAGGAACCAGCTCCGTTCAGTTCTCCTGGCGCTGGCCGCCGCCCGAAGAGCGCAGGCGAGCCGGCGCGGGCGGACCTCACCACACTGGCCGGCTCCTCAGCGGTATCCCAGGTTGCTCAGCCCCGTCCGGGCAGGACGGGGCTGCCTTCTGCCGCGTCGGTCAGGCCGGGAGCGGCTTGCCCTTCGTCTCGGGCAGGAACGGCGCCGCCGCGAGGCCGAGGATATAGATCGAGGCCAGCACCATCGCGGCCTGGCCGTAGCCGCCAAAGGTCACGATCATGGTCCCGGCGAGCAGCGGCCCCAGGAAGGCAATGAAGCGCGGCGCGTTGAACGCGAAGGCGAGCGCGGTCGCCCGCATCCGGGTCGGATAAAGCTCCGGAAGCCAGACGGGCATCCAGGTATATTGCCCGTTGGAGAAGATCGCGTTCACGAAGGCGAGCAGCAGGAGCGTCCGCAGGTCCTGCGTCCAGAAGAAGAGGACCGGGGTCAGCAGAAAGGCGAACCCGAAGAACGCCATGGTCACCGGCTTGCGGCCGATCCAGTCCGCCAGGAACCCGAATGCGACGTAGCCGGTGATCGAGCCAGCCGTGTAGGCCATGCCCGCGTAGCTCGCCCATTCGGCCGGCTGCAGGCCTCCCCTCGCCGCCGTGGCGCCGATAAAGGGCGGCACCCAGGTTGAGATGCTCCAGAACCCGACCGTCGTCGTCAGTGACATGAGAAAGACGACAACCGTCCGGCCTCGCGAGGCCGGGTCGGTGAACAGGTCGGTCAGAGTGAACTTGGTGAGCTGCTGCTCGGATTCGGACAGGCTCTCCCCCCTTCCCTTCCGGGCTTGCGCGGCTTCCCGGCGCTTCTTCGCCTCCTCCCAGAGCTCGGATTCCGGAATGGACCGGCGGATCCAGAGCGTCAGCAGGGCCGGCAGCACGCCGATCAGGTACATGTAGCGCCAGGATTCCTCGCCCAGCGGCGCCACGAAAAGCCAGACCAGCGAGGCGATGAAGAACCCGATCCCGAGGCCGCATTGCATGAGGCCCGCGCCCTTGCCGCGTGCGCGGTCGGGCCAGAGCTCCGCCATCATGGATGAGCCTGTCGCCCATTCCGATCCGACCGCGATCCCGACCAGGAAGCGCAGGATCGCGAAGGACCACCAGTTGAAGGCAAAGGCCGAGAGGCCGGTCATGACGGAATAGGCGAGGATCGCCAGAACCATCATGCGCTTGCGGCCGATATAGTCGGCCAAGATGCCGCCCAGCATTCCGCCGATCCCCCAGCCGAGGAGGTTGATGGCGATGATGGTGCCGACGAAAAACGGGATCTGCCCGTGCTGCGAGGGGTCGAGCAGGTGCCTCAGCGCCGGCCCGGCGGTGAGGATCAGTGCGTAATTCTCGAACCCGTCAAAAAGCCAACCGAGGTTGGACGCAAGCAGCGTGTTCCACTGCTTGCGGTTCAGACTTCTGTACCAGGGTAGCTCGTGCGTTCCGGTCGGTGCCGATTGCAGCATGCTCACCCCTCCGCGCCTCGGGCTGAGGCGATTTAGGCCTCCGGCCGGCTAGGCCGGCCTCATCCGGTCTGCGGCGCTCCTCACGGCCCGGATGATCTCCGGGTAAGCCGCGCAGCGGCACAGATTTCCGGCGAGATAGTCTCGGATCTCGGTCTCGTTCGGGTCCGGGTTCTGCTTCAGGAGCTCGTGCGCCATCATCACGAAGCCCGGCGTGCAGAAGCCGCACTGGAACGCGCCCTCGTCGATGAAGGCCTGCTGCACGTGGCTCAGCTCGCCGCTCTCGTCGAGGCTCTCCACCGTGGTGACGGACTTGCCGTCCACGAGTTGCGCCAGCGTGAGACAGCCCGAGACGGCAACCCCGTCCACGAGAACCGTGCAGCAGCCGCACAGGCCCTGGCCGCAGCTCTCGCGGGCGCCGAACAGGTCGAACCGGCGCAGCAGGTCGACGAGATCGAGGTGGCTTTCGACACGCGCCGAGACGGGCCGGCCGTTCAGCGTGAACCGGATTTGGCGGGAGGTGGAATCCATCGGGTTCAGCCCTTCTTCGCCCGGATGGCCCGGAAAACCGATTCCGGGGTGAGCGGCATCTCGGTCAGGCGCACGCCGACCGCATCGTGGATTGCGTTGGCGATCGCCGGGGAGACCCCGAAGGTCGCGCTTTCGCCGACGCCTTTGGCGCCATAGGGCCCGTTGGTCTGCTCGGCCTCGACGATGTCGTTCTCGATCCGGGCTGGGATGTCATGGATTCCCGGGATCTTGTAATCGGCGAAGGACGCGTTCGTGACCTGGCCGTTGTCGTATTCCATGTTCTCGAACAGCGTAAAGCCGAGCTGCATGAGCGCCGCGCCGGACAGCTGGGTCTCGACCACCTTGGGGTTCAGCGCCCGGCCGAGATCCGCCGCATTGATCATGCGCAGGATCTTCACGTGGCCGGTTTCGGTATCGACCTCGATCTCGACGCCGGTGCCACCAACCATCCAGAACGGCGTGACGTTGGCCGACAGGCCCGTCTCGGGAGCCGGCGAGGTGTATTCCGGGATGTAGGAGCCAACGCCGACGATGTTGCCGGCCTGCATGCCGTACTTCTTCTTGAACAGCTCCTTCGGACCGTAGTTCGTGCCGGCCGGCAGGCCGAGGCTCGCCGCGAGCTCGGTCAGCTGGTCGCGCGCATGCTGGGCCGCGAGCTTCACGGCGTGGCCCATGTGGAAGGTCGAGCGCGAGCCGAGCGTCGCCATGTCGTAGGGCGTCACATCCGTGTCCGGATGGATGACCTTGACGTTCTCCGTCTCGATGCCGAGCGTCTCGGCAACGATCTGGGCCATGGCCGTGTCCGAGCCTTGGCCCATGTCGACCGTGGACAGATAAACGCTGCACGAGCCGTCGCCATAGACGTTCACGATGGCGACCGAGGTCGTGGGCGAAATCGACGCCTTGAAGCCGATCGCGATGCCGCGCCCGCGCTTCACCGTCCCGGTGCCGCGGTCGAAGGGCTTCGACCAGTCCATCTTCTGCGCGATGTCGTCGAGCACGGCTTCGATCGCCGCGTCCTTCATCGCCGTTCCGGTGGCCTGCTCCCGGCCTTCGCGCAGAATGTTGTTGCGACGGAACTCGACCGGATCGATGCCGAGATCGCGCGCGATCAGGTCCGTGTGGCTCTCGTACGCCCAGACGAGCTGCGGGATGCCGAAGCCGCGCAGCGCGCCCGCGGGCGGCCGGTTGGTGTAGAGCGCGACGGAATCGATCGAGACGTTCTCGATGTCGTAGGGCCCCGGAGCCGTGAAGCCGGATTTCTGGGTCACGCGCGGGCCGATATCGGCGTAAGCGCCGCCATTCCAGAACACCTCGCAGCGCCGGCCGGTGATCTTGCCGTTCTTGATCGAGCTTTTGATGCGGAACGTGCTGGCGTGCTTGGTGATCGTGTAGAACTGCTCCTCCATGGTGAGGGACAGCTTCACGGGCCGGCGCACCAGCAGCGCCAGGCAGGCGACCAGCGCCTCCAGCTTGATGTAGAGCTTGGCGCCGAACCCGCCGCCGAGATGCGGAACCAGAACCCGAACCCGGTTTTCGGGCCAGCCGAGCAGGCGGGCGATCTCGATGCGGACGAAGGACGGGCTCTGCGAGGCCGTGTGGATCGTCAGCGACTCGTGCCCGGGGATGGCGAGCGACACCATCGGCTCGAGCGGCGTGTGCATCGTCTGCTGCGTGCGGAACTCGTGCTCGAACACGTGGTCCGCGGCCGCAAAGGCGGCATCCACGTCGCCGCGGCGCAGTTGGTAATCGAGCGCGACGTTGGTGTCGCGCCGGCCGACCAGGTGCTTCAGGTCCGGGAACGTCCCGGCCGGCCTCAGCACCTCGTGCACCACCGCCTTGGACGTGACGGCCTCGACCTCGTCGAAGACCGGCTCCAGCTCCTCGTACTCGGCCGTGATCAGTTGTACCGCCTCGGCCGCGATATAGGGATCCTCAGCGAGGACCACCGCGACCGGCTCGCCGACATGGCGGACCTTCTCGAGCGCCAGGACCGGCTGGTCGTGGAATGCCGGGCCGTAATACGGCTCGGGGACGATCGTCTTGATGTCCTCGCCGGTCACGACCCGGTAGACGCCCTCCAGCGCCTCGGCGGCCGAGGTGTCGATGGACAGGATGCGGCCGTGCGCGACGGTGCTGCGGAACACCTTCGTGTACAGCATGCCCGGCACGACGACATTGTGGACGTAATCGGCACGGCCGGTGACCTTCTGCCGGGCCTCGAGCCGCGGCACCGAGCGACCGACCTGTCCGGCCGGCATGGGTCGCATGACGTTCATTGCACTGCCCCGTTCCGGATAGCCTCGCCGAGGGCCCGCTTCACGTAGACCCGCAGGAGTTCGGTCTTGTATTCGGCCGAGCCGCGCGCATCGTCGATCGTCTCAGCTTCGGCGGCGGCTGCATCAGCCGCCCTCGCAACCGCGTCCTCGCCTGCATTGGCCCCTTTGAGCACCGCTTCGGCGGAGGGAAGCCGCGTCAGCTTCTCGGTCGCGGCCGACACCATGACCCGGGATTCCGCGATGGCGCCGTCCGTCACCTTGAGGGACACGGCAACGCCGAGGGTCGGCCAGTCATCGGCCGAGCGCGTGGTGCATTTCAAATAGGCGGAGGCCCAGCCGCGCTGTGAGGGAAGCGTCACGTCGGTGATCAGTTCGCCCCGGGTCAGGACCGTCTCGTAATAGCCGGAGAACAGACCCTCGATTGGGATGCTGCGCGTGCCCCCGGGACCCCGAACCGTGACGGCGCCCCCGAGGGACGACAGCACCGGCGGCAGATCCATGTGGGGGTCGCCATGAGCCAGATTGCCGCCGATCCGCGCCACGTTGCGCACCCGCACGTTCGCGAGCCGCTTCATCGCGCGGGGGATGACGGGAGCAACCCGGACGACCTCGGCGGAATGCTCGACGCTGGTCAGCGTCGCCAGGGCGCCGATCCGCAGCCCCCCCTCGGGCGTCACGGCAACGGCGGCATGTTCCGCCTCGAGCCCGCCCAGATGGACCAGGATGCTAGGCTGGAAGACGCCCGTCTTCATCATCAGCATCAGGGCGGTGCCGCCCGAAAAGGGCCGCACCGTCGGATCGTCGACATCAAGAAGTTTGATGGCCTCGTCGAGCGAGGCCGGGTGCACGAGTTCGAAGCCTCTCATGCTCTCGCCTCCGAGCCGGCGTTTGCGAACGCGGCGTTGATGTTCTTCACGAAGGAGCGCTCCATCTCTTTCGCCTTCGCCTTCAGGACGGGCTGGCCGATGCTGCCGAGCTTGCCCGCGAGCGCGACGTCCATGTCGTAGGCGACGATCGTCTTGTCCGGGCCGTCCTCACGCAGAACGGCGGACGCCGTGGATGTCAGGCGGCCGACGACGCCGAGCGGCGTGCCTTCGGCCTTCGCCACGATCTTTTCCGGCGCGACCTTCTCGACGAACTCCACCGCGACCGCGAACCTGAACTTGATATACGCGATGCGGGTCTCGAGCGTGGCCGTGTAACGCGTCTCGTCGACTTGGGTCAGCTCGCCGACGCCCTCCAGGCATGAGGCGAAGAACGGCGCGTCGTTGAGGCGGTCGTAGACGACCTCGCGCGGGGCCGAAACGGTGAATTCACCCGTGAACTTCATCGGGCGGCCTCGATAAGCTGGCGGAGTTCTGCGGCGATCACGTCTGGCACTTCGAGTGGCGTGAGGTGGCGTCCACCGGGGATGATCTTCATGGTCGAGTTGCTGATGGCCGCGTGCAGCGCCTCCGCCATGGCGGGCGGCGTCGCGTAATCTTCTTCCCCGACCGCGATCCGGGTCGGGACCTTGATGCCGGGCAGCACCGCGCGGAGATCGGCGGCCCCCAGCATGCGGCAGCTCTCGGCATAGGCCTGGACGTCGTTCTTCAGGAACACGTCCACGCTCTCGGCGACCAGCTTCGGGTTGGCGGCCCGGAAGGCATCGCCGAACCAGCGCGTCTGCTGAAAACCGACCAGCGCCCTCAGGCCTTCCTGCACGCCCTTGTCGGCGCGCTCCGCCCATTGCTGAGGCGCCTCGGCGCCATACCAGGCCGTCGTGTCGAACAGGCCGAGGCCCTGCACCTTGTCGGCGTGCCGTCCCGCGAAGGCCAGGGTAACGCAGCCGCCCATGGAGGCACCGCCGACGATCGCCTTTGTCCAGCCGAGGTCGGAGAAGATCGTCGCGAGATCGTCCGCGAAGAGCTCGACCGTGTACGGACCGGCCGGCTTGTCGGAGGCACCGTGGCCGCGGCAATCCCAGGCCAGCACGGTGGCCTCTTCGGCAAGCTGCGCTGCGACCGGCCCCCAGAACGAGCCATCCATGGCGAGGGAATGCGTCAGCGCGACGCGCGCCGGCCCCGATCCGATCAGCCGGTAAGAAAGCCGGGTCCCGTCACTGGCCACGGCCTGTCCGGTTCGGGATGCGTGCACAAGATCCTCCCTGCCGAATGCCGGGCGGCCCGACTTGCGGCCGGACGCGGCACTTCGCGTGGGCGCCGCAGCGCCCCGTTGTTCACTTTGGAAGTGTTCTGGGCAGGAGCGGTCGTTAGTTCAAACGAAAGCTTTTCAGACCGTTATTAAATTTTGTAATTGGCGCCATCGCGGGCGGAGAAGTCGGTTGAGACGTTTGCCTTCCATGTCGGGTTTGCGCGCCTTCGAGGCGACGGCGCGCCACCTGAGCTTCACCCGGGCCGCCACCGAGCTGAACCTGACGCAAGGCGCCGTCAGCCACCAGATCAAGAACCTGGAGGATCTCCTCGGCCTCAAGCTGTTCACGCGCGACGGCAACACGATCCGGCTGACGGAGGCCGGGTTCGAGTATCTGGCCTCGGCCCGCGCCGCCCTGACGGAGGTGCTGGTCGCGACGGACCGGGCGATCGACCGGCAGCGCGGCGATATTCTGACCATCGCCTGTCTCGGCACGTTCTCGATCAAGTGCCTGCTGCCGAACATCGGCGATTTCACCAGGCGCCATCCCAGCATCGGCCTGCGGATCCGCACGCTTGTTCCGTCCACCCACATGGCCCCGCAGGATTACGACGTCTCGATCCAGTACGGGTCCAGTGAGGATTGGCCCGACATGGTCGCCCACAAGATCATGCGGGAGGAGCTGTTTCCGGTCTGCTCCCCGTCCCTGCTCGGGGCCAATGGCGGCCTGCGGGTCCCGCGCGACCTGACGCACCACACCATCATCCGAACCGCTTCGCCCTTGATCCTGCGGGACGATTGGCCCTTGTGGCTGGAACGGGCGGGCACCCTGGGGATCACGTTCGCGGGCGAGATCAGCTGCGACCTGCTCTACCCGTCCTATCAGGCGGCCATCGAGGGGCTCGGCGTTGCCATGGGCCGCAGCGCCGTCGTGTCCGCCGATATCAGGGCCGGGCGGCTCGTCGAGCCCTTCTCTGTCCGGCTCCCGTCCTCGCTCGGCTATCATCTGGTGGCCGGAACCGAGCGGGCGAAGCTTGCGAAGGTCCAGCTCTTCTGCGACTGGGCGCTCGACCGCCTCGGCGCGGCGGCCCCCGTCGCGGCACCCTCCAGCCGACCCATCCTCCGGGCAGACGCAGCATGAACTTCATCACCACAGCCGACGCACCGCCCGCGGGCGGCCATTACAGCCAGGCGGTCTCCGCCAACGGCTTTCTGTTCGTCGCGGGCCAGCTTCCGATCCGGCTCGAGGGCGGCATCCCGGATGGGATCGAAGCGCAGACCCGGCAGGCGCTCGCCAATGTCGCGGGTATCCTGAAAGCCGCCGGCTCCGAGCTCGGCAAGGTCGTCAGCGCCACCGTCTACGTGAGCAACATCGAGCTCTGGCCCGACGTGAACCGGGTCTATGCCGAGATCTTCGGCGCGCACCGGCCGGCCCGCACCGTCGCGGTCTCGCCGCAGCTGCATTACGGCGCACTTGTCGAGGTGCAGGTGATCGCGCTCGCCTAGGGTTGGCGCGAACGGCCCATTCAGCCCGGGGCGACCGCCGGGCGACGCGCTTCATGAGGCCGCCAGCGCGCTCATGCGCGCCGCGATCGACCACGGGCAGAGAACCGAAATCGTGGTGGTCCCGACAGGATTCGAACCTGTGACCTTCGGTTTAGGAAACCGCTGCTCTATCCTGCTGAGCTACGGGACCGCGCGAAGGCGCCGTCTAGCATAGGATGGAGGCCGCACCAACGGCGGCAAGCGCATGATCCTCCGGCTCGGCCCAGCCTTGATCCTGCTGGCGCTCGCTTCACCGGCCGGTGCCGACGAGGCTCCGCGCCCGTTCCGCTGCGCCGAGACGACCTCGTCCGACTTCCTGGCCGATGTGAGCCCCGAGGGCGAGTTTCGCCTCGCCGGCGGCGGGGTGGCGCGCCTTGCCGATCTTCGCCTTGCACCGGCCGGTCAGGCCGCCCGGGCCGCGGGCCTTTGGCTGCGCAGCCTCGGCCAGACCCAGGTCCGCCTGCGCGAACTGGCGCCGCCGGACCGCTGGGGACGGGCCGCAGTGATTTTGGAGATACCGGGCGGGGCGGTGCCCATCGATGTCGGCGAGCTTCTGGTCTCCGAGGGCCTCGCAATCGTGGATCCCGGCCAGCGCGACATGCTCTGCCGGCGGGAGCTCCTCGCGGCCGAAAACCGCGCGCGGGAGAACCGGCTGGGTTTATGGCGCGAAGGCACCTGGCCCATTCCGGCCGCCGCCCTGGCCGATCTCGAGCGTGCGGCCGGCAGCTTCGCTGTCGTCGAGGGCCGCGTCCTCAGCGTCGGCGAGCGGCGTGAGCGCACCTACCTCAACTTCGGGCGGGACTGGTCGCGCGACTTCAACGTCACCATTCCCCGCCGTAGCTGGGCCGACCTCAAGGCGCGCGGGGTCACGGCCGAAACCCTCAAGGGCCGCCTGGTCCGGATCCGCGGCATGGTCGAGGCGCGGCGCACGCCGACCCTGGACCTGGTGGTGCCGGATATGCTGGAACTCGTCGAAGCGCGCGCAAGCCGGTCGGGCGACAGATGGCCATAGACGGCGACGTGCGCTTCCGCGACGCGGCGCCGGACGAATGGGAGAGCGTCTCCGCTCTGCACGTCGCCAGCTGGCGGTCCGCCTATCGCGGCATGCTGCTGGATGCCTATCTCGACGGCGCGATCGCGGAGGAGCGGCGGGCCCTCTGGCGCGCCCGCCTCGCCGGCGGAACGCGCCCCGATCAGATCGTCGTCGTCGGCGAGGACGGCTCCGGCATCGTCGCCCTCGCCTGCATCCTGGCCGGGCAGGACCGCCGCTGGGGCTCGCTGATCGACAACCTGCATGTCAGGCCCGACCGGAAGCGCGGCGGGATCGGCCGCCTCGCCTTGGCCGAGGCGGCAAGACGCCTCCCGCCCGCCTATGCCGGGACGCCGCTGCATCTCACCGTGCTGGAGGCCAACCGCGCGGCCCAGTCGGCTTATGAGAACTGGGGCGGCGCGCTGGTCGAGCGCCTGGAGGCTGACCTGCCGGACAGCCAGCGCCTGCCGGTCCGCCGCTATGCCTGGGCAACCCCCGCCGCGCTGACCGCTCGGCTCGAACGCCGGACATAAAAAAAGCCCGGCGGAGCCGGGCTTTGGTCGTGTGCCGGGCGGACGGCCTCAGGCCGCCTCGTCCTGCATGTCCGCTTCGGCTTCGGAGGCGGGCTTGACCCGCTTCGGTGCCTTGGCGAGGGACGCCTCGATGAGCTTCGTGGCTTCCGTGTCGGTGATCTTGTTCACGTGCGCGAGCTCGCGCGTCACGCGATCGAGCGCCGCCTCGTAGAGCTGGCGCTCGCTGTACGACTGCTCGGGCTGCGACTCCGCCCGGTGCAGGTCGCGCACGACCTCGGCGACCGCGATGAGATCGCCCGAATTGATCTTTGCCTCGTATTCCTGGGCGCGACGCGACCACATGGTCCGCTTGATGCGGGCCCGGCCGGTCAGGATGTCGAGCGCCTTCTGCATCTCGGCCGGCTCGGCGAGCTTGCGCATGCCCACGCTCGCCGCCTTCGCGGTCGGGACGCGCAGCACCATCTTGTCCTTCTCGAACGAGACCACGAAGAGCTCGAGCTTGAAGCCGGCGATCTCCTGCTCTTCGATCGCCGTGATACGCCCGACGCCGTGCGCCGGGTACACCACCGCCTCGCCGGTCTTGAAGCCCTGGCGCGCTGCGGTCTTCTTCGGGGTCGTCATGCGGGACAAGCCTCCTGTTGCACCCGGCGGACTTCCGGGCGGTATGCTGATCCGAAGTGGATCTGAAATGTCACGCGAACGGGCGCAGGCCCGGCTTCGCGTTCCCACGCAGCAACATCGCAAAGTCAGTGACTGAGAACCGCCGTGCGATCACGCGACCTCGCCAAAATGGATGCTGATGTGAGGCACAGCCGACGAGTTCGGCGGAACGTCTCCTGAATACCACAGTTCGGCTGAAACTCAAAGAGTATCGGCTCTCGCCCGGCCGAGCCCGATTGCGTCGCCACAGCTGCGAAAGCGGCCACAAGGCGGGTGCATGCCGCTCCGCCTTCGACTAAGACCGCAGCAGCAGGCCGATGTGGCCCTCAAACCGTCAGGAGGATCCCCTATGAGCCAGGCTCTCCAGAACGAGTCCGCGGCGGCGAAACGCTCGTCAGCCGGTTTTCAGTGGGACGATCCTTTCCTGCTCGACGATCAGCTCAGCGACGACGAGCGCATGATCCGCGACACGGCCCGGCAATTCGCGCAGGAGCGCCTCCTGCCCGGGATCGTCGAAGCCTACCAGAACGAGGTCACCGACCGGTCCATCTTCAATGCGATGGGCGAGCTCGGCCTCCTCGGCGTGACCCTGCCCGAGGAGTATGGCGGCGCCGGCGCGAGCTACGTCGCCTACGGGCTCGTCGCGCGCGAGGTGGAGCGGGTGGATAGCGGCTATCGCTCGATGATGAGCGTGCAATCCTCGCTCGTCATGTACCCGATCTACGCCTATGGCGACGAGAACCAGCGCAGGAAGTTCCTGCCGAAGCTCGCCTCCGGCGAATGGGTCGGCTGTTTCGGGCTGACGGAGCCGGATGCCGGCTCCGACCCGGCCGGCATGAAGACCCGCGCGGTCAAGACGGCGAATGGCTATCGGATTTCGGGCGCCAAGACCTGGATTTCCAACGCGCCGATCGCCGACGTCTTCGTGGTCTGGGCGAAATCGGCCGCGCATGGCGACCAGATCCGCGGCTTCGTGCTCGAAAAGGGCATGAAGGGCCTGTCCGCCCCGAAGATCCAGGGCAAGCTGTCGCTCCGCGCCTCGGTCACGGGCGAGATCGTCATGGACGACGTCGAAGTAGGCGAGGACGCGCTGCTGCCGAACGTGTCCGGCCTCAAGGGCCCGTTCGGCTGCCTCAACCGGGCCCGCTACGGCATCTCGTGGGGCGCGCTAGGCGCCGCCGAGGATTGCTGGCACCGGGCGCGCCAATACACGCTCGACCGCAAGCAGTTCGACCGGCCGCTCGCCCAGACGCAGCTCGTGCAGAAGAAGCTCGCCGACATGCAGACGGAGATCGCGCTCGGGCTGCAGGGCTCCCTGCGGGTCGGCCGCTTGTTCGACGAGGGCAGGATGGCCCCCGAGATGATCTCCATCGTCAAGCGCAACAATTGCGGCAAGGCGCTGGAGATCGCCCGCACCGCCCGCGACATGCACGGCGGCAACGGCATCATGGGCGAGTACCATGTGATGCGCCACGCCCAGAACCTGGAGACGGTGAACACCTACGAGGGGACGCATGATGTGCATGCGCTGATCCTCGGCCGGGCGCAGACGGGATTGCAGGCGTTCTTCTGACCCCACGGCCGGGGCCGGCAGTTTTCCCTCCCCTCGGGGCAGGGAAAACCCGCCCCCTTCTTCACAGCGCAACCATGGCCACCCAACCCCTCGCCGGAATCCGCGTCCTGGAGCTTGCCCGCATTCTCGCGGGACCGTGGGCGGGTCAGTTGCTCGCCGATCTCGGCGCAGACGTTGTCAAGGTCGAGCGCCCGGGCGCGGGCGACGACACCCGCACCTGGGGGCCGCCCTGGGTGGACCGGCCCGACGGGAGCCATCTGGCGGCCGGCTATTTCAACGCCACCAACCGGGGCAAGCGCTCGGTCGAGGTCGACCTTGACAGCCCGGACGGGCAGGCCACCATCCGCAAGCTCGCCGCCCATGCGGATGTCGTGATCGAGAACTTCAAGGTCGGCGGGCTGCAGAAATACGGGCTCGACTACGCCAGCCTCTCGGCCGTGAACCCGCGGCTCATCTATTGCTCGGTCACCGGGTTCGGGCAGAACGGGCCCTATGCCCACCGGCCGGGCTACGACTTCATGATTCAGGGTATGAGCGGGATCATGTCGCTGACCGGCGAGCCCGACGGCGAGCCGCTCAAGACGGCGGTCGCCTACGCGGATGTCTTCACCGGGCTGTATTCCTCGAACGCGATCCTCGCCGCCCTGCAGGGGCGCACGCTGACGGGGCGCGGCTGCCACATCGACATGGCCCTCCTGGACACGCAGGTCTCCATTATCGGCAATCAGGCGATGGTGTACCTGCTCACCGGACGCCCCCCGCCGCGGACGGGCAACGCCCACACCTCCATCGTGCCCTACCAGGTGTTTCCGGCCGCGGACGGGCACATCATCATCGCGTGCGGCAACGACGGCCAGTTCCGCAAGCTCTGCGGGCTGCTCGGGACCGATTGGGCGGATGACCCGGCCTATTCAACCAACCCGGCCCGCGTGACGAACCGCGAGGTCCTCGTCCCGATGCTGGCCGCCGTGACCCGGACCTGGACAAAGGCGGATCTGCTGGCCGGCTTCGAGCGCGTCGGCGTTCCGGCCGGCCCGATCAATACGCTGGACGAGGTGTTCGCGGACCCGCACGTGCTTCACCGCCGGATGGTGCTCGATCTGCCCGAGCCCGAGGCGCAGGGCGGCACCGTACCGATGCTGCGCTCACCGATCGTGATCGACGGCGAGCCGCAGGTCGCCGGGACGGCCCCTCCCCGCCTCGGCCAGCACAATGCCGAGATCTTCTCCGACCCGGCCTGGGGCTTCGTCGAGACCTGACGGGCTTCAGTCCGTCAGCGGCCTTGCCTCTTCCGGCAGCATGATGGGGATGCCGTCGCGAATCGGATAGGCGAGCCGCGCGCCGCGGCTGATCAGCTCCTGCGCGCCCGCGTCGTAATCCAGCCGGCACTTGGTCAGCGGGCAGACGAGGAGTTCGAGCAGGCGCGGGTCGATGCGGGTCGGCTCGATCCCGCCGGTCTCGTCGGGCACGGGCAGGCTCCTATTGCAGGGTTGATTGGCTGGCAGGGC
>JAQGJZ010000051.1 GCA_028290385.1 Enterovirga sp. | reverse complement strand
CGGATCTCGGCTACGCGCCGGGCGCGCTTGATCCCGACGCCGCGCGGTCGTGGCTGGCCGGGCAGGAACATCTGCCGACCGCGCTTGCGCCTGAACTGGTCTGGTGAGCTAGCGGAACAGCTTGTCGACCTCGGTCTGCTCGATGGCGTCGCCGGCGTCCTGCGGGCCTTCGACGAGAAGCACTTCGCGTCTTACGTCCCGCATGATCGCCGTACGGTCGAAAAGCTCCGGCGCGTCGGCGATCTTCACCGCCTTGGCGAACCGCTCGAGCCGCCGCTCCAGGTCGAGCAGGCCGTCCAGGGCCCGGTCGAGGCGCTGCCCGGCAAGGTCCTCGAACGAGCAGGCCTGGACGATGGCCAGCGCCCGCTCGGCGACAAAGGCGGAATAGCCCGGCGCGGACGCGTCGCGGTCGAGAATGGCTTCGGCGGCCGCCATGATGTTCTCGACCGCGCCCTTCGTGGCGGAATGGACGCCCTTGAGATCGCTCACCGTCCCCGGGAGCCGCTTGGAGTAGGCCTCGCCCACCTTCAGGGCGCCGATCTCGCGCTTGAGCCGGCCCACGTAGGTTGCGACCTGATCGATTTCGCGCGCGAGCTGTTGCAGCCGATCCCGCTCGGCCTGCTGCCCCGACCGGCCGTCCGGCCCCGAGCCAGACCGGCGCGTCTCCGACCCGGTGAGCTCGCGTGCGTTCCGTGCCGCCCCCCTGCGGAGAAGGTCCGCTAGGCGCCGCACACCGCCTCGATCTTGTTTTTCAGCGTCTGGGCATTGAAGGGTTTTACGATGTAGTTGCTGGCGCCGGCGCGCTTGGCCGCGATGACGTTGTCCGTCTTCGACTCGGCCGTGACCATGATAAACGGAGTGGCCTTCAGTCGCTCGTCCGCCCGCACATGTCGAAGGAACTCGTAGCCCGTCATCGGCTCCATGTTCCAGTCGGAGATCACGAGGCCGTATTCCTTCTCGCGAAGCTTCTCGAGGGCAGCTTGGCCGTCGCAGGCTTCATCGACACCCTCAAAGCCGAGTTGCTTCAGGAGATTCCGAATGATCCGGACCATCGTGTGGTAGTCGTCGACGACGAGGATCGGAGTGCCGTAGTCCAGGGTCATCTTGGCGCCCCACGCGAAAGCCACCGCTCAGAAGGCCGCGGCAGCTGTGGTTGTTTACCCCTCTCGAAGTTGCAGAGCCGTTAAACCATTGCTGGACCGCTTCGCACTCTGCCGCTCACTTGACCGCTCCGGCTCATTTGGCCATGGGTCTCGCCCTTCCGGACAATGCCGATGAATCCCTACCAGCCCGCGCGAGGGCGTGACCTGATCGTTCTCCGGGACGGACACCCGGTACCGCCGGATCTGCGCGGCGCCGTCGTGGCGATCGGAAATTTCGACGGACTCCACCGCGGCCATCAGGCCCTGATCGCGACCGCGATCGAGCTTGCTCATGGGCAGCGGCGGCCAGCCGCCATCCTCACCTTCGATCCGCATCCGAGGGCGTTCTTCGCCCCGGAGGCGGCGCATTTCCGGCTCACGCCGGAGCCCGTGAAGCTCAAGATCCTCGCCGAGATGGGGCTCGATGCGGCGTTCATTCGCCGGTTCGACGCGACCCTCGCGGCGACCAGCGCCCACCACTTCGTGTTTCAGCTCATCGGGCGCGAACTCGGCGCCTCGGGCCTGGTGATCGGCGGCGACTTCCATTTCGGACGCAAGCGCGAGGGCACGCCTGCCGTGCTGGTCGAGCTGGCACGCCAGATCGGCATCACGGTCACAACGGTCGGGGCCGTCGAGGTCGACGGGATGGTCGTCTCGTCCAGTCGAATCCGGGAGGCGTTCGAGGCCGGAGACGTTGCCCTCGGAAACACCCTGCTCGGCTACCGCTGGTTCGTGCAGGGCGAGGTCCGGCACGGGGACAAGCGGGGGCGCACCCTCGGCTTCCCGACCGCGAACCTGCAGCTCGATCCCGGCTGCCACCTCGCTCACGGCATCTATGCCGTGCGCGTCTCTGTCGGCGGGCAGGTGAAGGAGGGCGTCGCGAGCTTCGGCCGTCGGCCCACCTTCGACAACGGCGCGCCGCTTCTCGAGACGTACCTGTTCGACTTCTCCGGCGACCTGTACGGGACCGTGATCGACGTGGAGTTCGTGGGCCGTATCCGGTCGGAGCTGCGCTTCGACGGGGCCGACGCGCTGGTCGCGCAGATGCACCGGGACGAGCAGGATGCCCGGGCCATTCTGGCCGCGCGCCACGAGGGCGGGCTGAGATCCTTTCTGGAGTGAGCGCCGTCCTTTCTCTCGCGGCGCCGTGCTGATAGAAGCGCGCCATTCGGAGAAGGCGGACATTCCCGCGCGATGGGTCTCATCGGCGTCATGAATCGGCGAATTACCTGCCCGACCCCCGCGTGAGTGCGGCGGTCGGGTCGCCTGTCACTTCGCCCTAAACTCGCCCGCCAAGGCGGCCGCCTGATGGTTGTGTTCGATGAACGATGAGCTTGCGAAGCCGGTGACGGCTGCCCGCGATTATTCCGAGACGCTGTTTCTGCCCAAGACCGATTTTCCGATGCGGGCAGGGCTGCCCCAGCGCGAGCCCGCGCTGCTGCGGCGCTGGCACGAGATCGACCTCTACGGGCAGTTGCGCCGGACCGCTGCCGGCCGGCCGCGCTTCGTGCTGCATGACGGCCCGCCCTACGCCAACGGCAACATCCATATCGGGCATGCGCTCAACAAGATCCTGAAGGATCTCGTGACGCGCTCGCAGCAGATGCTCGGGTTCGACTCCAACTACGTCCCGGGCTGGGACTGCCACGGACTTCCGATCGAGTGGAAGATCGAGGAGGAGTATCGCGCCAAGGGCAAGAACAAGGACGAGGTGCCCGTCGTCGAATTCCGCCGCCAATGCCGCGCCTTCGCGCAGAAATGGCTCGACACGCAGCGCGAGGAATTCAAGCGGCTCGGCATCGCCGGCGACTGGGACCATCCCTACTCGACCATGGCCTTCCACGCGGAAGCGCAGATCGCCCGCGAGATCATGAAGTTCAAGGACAACGGGCTACTGTATCGCGGCTCGAAGCCCGTGATGTGGTCGGTGGTTGAGAAGACCGCTCTGGCCGAGGCGGAAATCGAATATGACGATCACGTCAGCGATATGGTTTGGGTGAAGTTTCCCATCACCGCCGGCC
>JAQGJZ010000017.1 GCA_028290385.1 Enterovirga sp. | reverse complement strand
CGGCCGCCTGCCGCCCCCCGCCGCGCCGCCCACGGCCGACCCCTTCCAGCATCCCGACGCCCTGCGCCGGATCCGGCCGATCGCCGACCAGGAGGAGCTGGAGCAGGCACTTGCCTTCCCCTGGGAGAAATGGGGCGTCTTCCTGCACCCCTCTCAGCAGGCCCTGGTGGACCGCTCCTTCAGCGGCCCTGCGCGGGTGGCCGGCTCGGCCGGAACCGGCAAGACGATCGTGGCAATCCATCGCGCGGTCCGTCTCGCCCGCCGCGATGCGGGCGCGCGAGTCCTTCTAGCGACCTTCTCGCAGCCGCTTGCGGACGCGCTCGCCAAAAAGGTCCTGGTGCTGGCGCCCGAGACGGGCGGCGTCGTCGCTCGGATCACCACGGCTTCGTTTCGCGGCATCGCCGAGGAGCTTCACCAGCTTGAACACGGCGTGCGGCCGCGCATTGCGTCGGACGCGGTCCTGCGCGAGCGCCTGCACGCCGCAGCTATCGCGGAGAACCTCAAAGGGTTCTCCGAACGCTTTCTCCTGTCAGAGTGGATCAACGTCATCGACGCTTGGGGCCTTACGTCACGGGACGACTACGCGACCGCCCAGCGGATGGGCCGCAAGAGCCGGCTCGGCCCCAACCAGCGCGCGCGCCTGTGGCCCGTCTTCCAGGCCGTGCGGGACGCGCTGGCATCGGAGCGGTACACCACTTGGGCCAACGTGTTCACCGGTGTTGCTGACGCCTTGGCGGGTCGCGAGCGGAAGCCGTTCACTCACATCGTGCTCGACGAGGCGCAGGACCTTGCCCCCGCTGAGCTTCGCTTCTTCGCCGCGCTCGCGCCGAAGAGCGCCGACGCGCTTTTCCTTGCGGGCGACGTCGGCCAGCGCATTTTTCAGCATCCGTATTCCTGGGCCAGCCTTGGCGTCGACGTGCGCGGGCGGTCCCAAACTCTGCGCGTCTGCTACAGGACCTCGCAGCAGATCCGTCGTGCAGCCGACCGGCTTCTACCTACGGTGCTGCGCGACATGGACGGTTCCGAGGACGAGCGCCGTGGGATCATATCGGTGTTCGACGGTCCCCTGCCGGAGGTGGTGCGGGCAGATGCGGAGAAGGGCGAAGCGGAGGCCGTGCAGAGCGCCATCAACGTCTGGCTCGCGGAAGGCATCCTCGCATCCGAAGTGGGCATCTTCGTTCGGACCGCCGAACTTGTGGCCCGGGCTCGTGCAGCTCTGCAGGGGCTGAGAGATGTCGACGGGATCACGACCTGTCCCATGAACTTGGCGAAAGGGCTCGAGTTCCGCGCTGTGGTCGTCATGGCCTGCGACGAGGGTGTGCTGCCGTTGGACCAGCGAGTTGCCGACGCGGCTGACGAAGCTGAACTCGACGACATCTACGAGACGGAGCGCCGGCTGTTCTACGTGGCCTGCACGCGCGCCCGAGAGCACCTCCTGCTGACGGGCGTGAACCCGACGTCCGAGTACCTCAACGATCTAGGTACCTGAGCAGCTACACATCGCTACTTCGATCTGACTCTATGCCGGCTCGCCAGCGCGCTGCAGCATCAGCTGTTCTGCCCGGACGCGACTGGCCTACCCACCCCGATGTTCGATCGCGCTTCGTGTCGTCAGTCGGTCCGGTCGCCTGCTCCGCCGCGAACCATCCGAGCGGGGCGAGAATGCCCGAGCAGGTTGGTTACGATTTCTGTCGAGTGCCGCACGTGTCCGTCCGCACGTTGGGCCGTGTCATGCCGCGGGACCTGCCTTCCAGCGCCTGAGCGAGAGAGAGCTCCCGCAGGATTCCAGCCACAGCTTCCATCGCGGGCGTCGCGGGCGCGTTTCGGGCGCGGCAGAGGGACACGTGACGGATCATGTCGCCGTCCTCGACCGTCAAAACCCTTAGCGCGCCCGTCAGAACGTCATCATGTACCGCGGTCCATGGAAGGACTGTGTAGCCGATCCCGTTGGCGACCGCCGCTGTCAGCGTCTGGATCGAGTTGAGCTCCGCGACGATGTGCGGCTGCCGCTGGAGCCTCGTCAGTGCCGCCTCCAACACAAGGCGCGACCCATTCTTCGGGCTCGGTATGACCATGGCGAAACTGGATAGGTCTTCCAGCCGGACGGGATCGGGCAGCGGCGAATGGCCGGGGACGATCAGGAAGAGCTCCTCAATCCAGAGCGTCTCCATTCGCAGATCGGCCGTTTCCTCGTTCTCAAAGAGAACGGCGAGGTCGAGCCGATCGTCCCGGATCATCGTCGCAAGATTGGCGCTGAGGTCCTCGTAGAGTCGCAGGCGGATGCCGGCGTGCCGAGCGCGGACCGCCTGCAGGAGCGGCATGGCCAGCAGCGAGGCGGTACTGAGCGGCAGCCCGACGGAAACTGGAACGCCCGAGGCGCCGGCGAGGGCGAGCACTTCGGCATGGGCGTGATCGAGGCGGCGTAGCAGAATTCGGCCGTGCCGATAGAGCGCGAGGCCGGCTTCGGTCGGGGCGACCCCTTTGGCGGAGCGGGTCAGGAGCTGCGCCTGCATCTCGCGCTCGAGGATCGCCAGCTGCTGGCTCAGCGCCGGCTGCGCGACCTTAAGGTGAGCTGCGGCACGACTGATGCTCCCACATTCGACGATGCGCATGAAGTAGCCGAGGCGTCTCGTTTCCATTCCCGTCCCGCTGGTCACGCGTACATGTAGACCGGCTATAAGGATTTCGGCTGGCCGCATACCATGTTCGTGTTAGCGGCGGTGCGACCCGTCCTTATACTGGCCCCCAACGTGATCGCCTCCTCGAATGAGGCGATCGAACAGGGAGGAGCCGGATGCAAGATGAGGCGTCGGCCACCGTCTCCACGGGAGCGGAAGCGCTGGTGCGTGCTCTGGTCGACGAGGGCGTCACCGTCTTCTTCGCCAATCCCGGCACCTCCGAGCTGCACGCGGTGTCCGCAATCGACCGCGAGGCGGGGGCGCGCGGCGTGCTCTGCCTGTTTGAAGGGGTCGCCACAGGCGCAGCCGATGGCTACGGCCGGATCGCCCGAAGCCCGGCCGCGACGCTGCTTCATCTCGGGCCGGGCTTGGCCAATGGCATGGCGAACCTGCACAACGCGCGCCAAGCCGGAAGCCCCATGGTGGTGGTGGTCGGCGAGCACAGCGGCGACCATCTCGCCTTCGACAGCCCGCTGAAGAGCGACCTCGAGCGGCTGCCGCCCTATTATTCCAAGGGGGTCAGGACGCTCCGGCCGGGCGACGACATGGCGGCCGCCGCGGCCGAGGCGGTGCATGCCAGCATGAGCCGCCCCGCCGGCATCAGCACGTTGGTCGCGCCTGCGGACGCGATGTGGGCGCCCCCGTCGCGGCCGTCACGCGTCGAGGCGCGTCCGCGCAGCCCGGAGACTTTTGACACGGCGGTCGCCGACCGGATCAGCGCCGCGCTTCGGGGAGGGTCCGCGGCCCTGATCCTGGGTGGCGAGGCCTTGCTCGAGGACGGCCTTACGCTTGCCGGCCGGATTGCGGCCGCGACCGGCGCGACGCTCCTGTCGGAAACCTTCAACGCGCGCCACAGCCGCGGCGGCGGGCTGCCCCATGCGCAGCGCATCCCTTACTTTCCGGAGCTGGCTGCGCCCTTGCTGGCGAAGTTCGGTCTGCTCGTGCTGCTCGGCAGCAAGCGTCCGACCAGCTTCTTCGGCTCGCCGAACCAGCCGAGCGACCTCGTCGCCTCGGACACGGTGGTGATCGGGATCGGGCCCGGCGACGATCCCGTCGCCGTGCTGCGCCATCTGGCGGAGAGCATGGCCGCCGGGACCGCAGAACCGATTGCGCCCGCACGGCAGACGCTGCCGCTGCCTACCGGGCCGCTCACCGCCGGCGCGATCTGGGCGGCGATGAACCATCTGATGCCGGATGGCTCGATCGTGTGCGAGGAGGCCGGCGTGTCAAGCCGGGGCGCCGACGAGGCGATGAGCGTCGCCGCCCGGCACGAGTGGCTGAACCTCACCGGCGGGTCGATCGGCGACGCCGTGTCCCTCGCAGTCGGCGCCGCGGTCGCGGCGCCCGGCGCCAAGGTCTTCGCCGTCCAGGGCGACGGCGGCGCCCTGTACACGATCCAGGCGCTGTGGACGCATGCCCGGGAGAAGCTGAACGTCCTCACGGTCATCATGAACAACGGCCGCTATGCGATCCTCGACTACGAGGCGAAGCGGCACGGGATCAGCCTCGGCGCGCGGGGCGCGTCGCTGTTCGACCTCGCATCGCCGTCGATCGAGTGGGTGCAGGTCGCGCGGGGACTCGGCGTCGAAGCGGCCACCGCGACCACGGCCGAGGAATTTTCAGATCGGCTGCGCGAGGCGATCGCAGCCGACGGTCCTCGCCTGATCGATGCCCGGCTCAGCCGGCCGCCGCGAAAATAGCTGAAACGTCCAGGAGCACGCGATGAACCAGAACACGCGCGGACGCACGAAGGTCCGCCGAAGCTACTTCGAAGTCCCGATCATGGTCGAGAAGAAGTGGTCGAAGGTCCCCTCCATCGACGCCGACGTCTTCATGCTCGACATCGAAGACAGCTGCCCGCCGAACCTGAAGGTGGAGGCGCGCAGCCGGATCGTCGAGCTGATCGGCGATCCTGGCTATCTCGGCGGGCGCGAATACATCGTGCGTCCGAACAACCTCTCGACGGAATGGGGCCGCGCCGACCTCGAGGCTATCGCCGCCGCGAAGGTCCCGTTCGTCATCTACCCCAAGGTCCGCAGCGTCGACGAGATGCGTGAGGTGAAGCGGGTCTTCGACGAGCACGGCGCAACTCCCGAGATCATGCTGATCATCGAAACGCCGCAGGCCGTGCTGCAGCTCGAGGCGATCGCCTCCTGCCCAGGTGTCACGGGTTTGCTGATGGGCCCGGGCGACCTCAGCATGGAGACAGGGATTTCCCAGCTGCACGGAGGTGACGAGTTCAGCGCAGCTTTCCTCTACGCTCGCAGCAAGATCGTGCTGGTGGCCAGCGCCTACGGGTTGCAGCCGACCGACGCCTTCTTCCCGGCGGACCTGAAGGATCTCGCCCTCATGCGGCGCGGCATGGAAACGTCGCGACGCTTGGGATTCACCGGCTTGATGAGCTTCTACCCGCCCCATGTCCCGCTCATCAACGAGGTCATGTCGCCCTCGGCGGAGGAGATCAGCTGGTCGGAGCGTCTCGTCGAGACCTACCGCAAGGGCCGCGAGGACGGCCTCGCCGCCATCACGCTGGATGGCAGGTGGCTCACTGTCCATCAATACACCACTGCCCAGGAGACCCTGCGCCGCGCAGAGCTGATCCGGCAACGCGCAGCCTGAGGCCGACCAAAACGAAGGGGAGGACATCACATGTTCAAGGTTGCTCTGGCGGGCGCCGCGATGGCCGCCACCTTGTGGGCAGGGCCCGCGACGGCCCAGACCGCCGGCAAGGTCCAGCTCGCGCCCGGCTTCAGCGTCGATGCCGAGCTGCTCCGCAAGGCGCAGGCGGAAGGCAAGACCAACTTCTGGTGCAGTTTCCCCGAGCCGGAATGCGCCCAGACGGTGTCGGAGTTCGAGAAGCTTACCAAGGTGAAGGTCGACTTCGTCCGCCTCAGCACGGGCGGCATTCTTACGCGGATGAGCAAGGAGCGCGCCGCGAACATCTTCTCCGTCGACGTCATCAGCCATGGCGACCCACCGGTCTGGAACGACATCTACAAGGCGAAGAAGTGGATCACCGCCTACGAGGCGGAGGGGATGAAGACGTACCCGGCGCAATTCAAGGATCCGGATGGCGCCTATGCGGCGCATTGGCTGATCGCGAACGGCATCGGCTACAACACGAAGCTCGTGTCTCCGGCCGACGTGCCGAAGAGCTATGCCGACCTGCTCAAGCCGCGCTGGAAGGGGCAGATCGTGATGCCCCATCCGAAGCATAGCGGCGGCTTCGCCGAAGCTGTTGCCATCCTGTCCGGCATGCTCGGCTGGGACTGGTTCGAGAAGCTCAACAAGAACGCGCCGCTGGTCACCATCGGGTCGCAGTTCAACGTCAAGCCGGTGGTGCTGAACGGCGAGCGGCAAGCCGCGATCCACGCCGCGGATGCGATCTTTCTGGTCGATGCGGCGCAAGGCAAGCCGGTCGGCGTGGTCTATCCCGAGGAGGGCACGGTCGTGAACCAGCTCTTCGCCGGGCTCGTGGCCAACGCGCCCCAGCCGAATGCCGGCAAGCTGCTGCTGGAGTGGCTGCATTCCCCACCGATGCAGTCGATGCTCGCCAGTCATTACTGGCTCGTGCCGCATCCGGATGCGGTCTACCCCAAGGATCGCGTGCCCCTGAAGGATCTCAAGATCCTCACGCTTCCGGCGACGCAGGGCGCCTCGGCGACCAGCGCCAAGGAGAAGTTCAGCGACATCTTCGGGGGCTGAGGTGATGGCGACGGTCGCCAGGGACGCCGCTCTGCGGCCGGCCGCCGCCTGGGGCGCCCTGGGCGTCCGAGCAGCGCGGGCGAGCTGGTGGATCGCCACCATCCTGCTCGCCCTCCTGATCGCCTGGCCGCTCGGCTGGGTGGTCAGGATGAGCTTCGAGGACGCGGACGGCGCGTTCACCATCGCCAACTACGTGCGCGCCGCCAGTTCCCGGCGCTTCGTCGACGCCGCCGTCAACTCGCTCATCCTCAGCACCAGCGTGGGTGTGTTGAGCGTGCTCGTGGCGACGCCCATGGCCTGGGCCATCGCCCGGACCGACATGCCGGGCCGGCGCTTCATCCAGGTGATGGCGCTCGCCTCACTGATCACGCCGGGCTTCCTAACAGCCGTCGCCTGGATCCTCCTCGCGGGCCCCAATGCCGGCCTCCTGAACCAGCTCGTGCGCGCGGTCACCGGGATGCAGGGTCCGGTCTTCGACATCTTCTCCATGCCCGGCATGGTGTTCGTCACCCTGCTCGAGTGCTTCCCGTTCGCGTTCGTGATCATCTCGGCGGCGTTCCGGAACGTCTCGGCCGAGCTCGAGGACGCGGCCAACATCTCCGGCGCCGGCACGATCACCACCATGCGGCGGATCACCATCCCGCTCGTCCTGCCGGCCATCCTCGCCGGCTTCATCCTGGCCTCGCTCGAGGCGCTGGTCCTATTCAGCGGTCCGGCGATCATCGGCGTGCCGGCCCGCATCTACGTCCTGACGACGCAGATCTGGGCGCTGTTCCAGTATCCGCCGCAGCTCGGCGTCGCCTCGGCGCTGTCGATCCCGCTGCTGCTGGTCACGGTCGCCTTGCTCCTCCTGCAGCGCCGGCTGCTCGGACGGCGCGGCTACGTGACGGTGACCGGCAAGGTGACCACGCCGCGGGTCGTGCAGCTCGGCTGGGCGCGCTGGCCGCTCTTCGCCTTCTGCTGCTCGATCGTGGTCGCCTCGGCAGGGCTGACCTACATCGTCCTGTTCTCATACGCG
>JAQGJZ010000548.1 GCA_028290385.1 Enterovirga sp. | reverse complement strand
GCCCAGGCCAGCGCGGGCAGAAACGCCTTGAGGGTCCATAGCCCGAGCAGCACCAGCGCCAAGGCGAGCGCGAGCCGCGCCCGGCCCTGGAACCGGGTGTCCGCGGCCCGGGGATGCGCGCCACCTGCAGCGTCACTGGTCATCCTGGCCCCAAACGCTCATCTGTGGTGCCGAAACCCTGCCCGAGACGCAGTTCTGCCGCAACGCAGCGACGCGCGCTTTGCGCCGCGTCCGAGTGTAAGTACCGGGCCGACATTGGCGGCGGGGGCCGTCCGGAGACAGAAGATGCAGGAACGCCGTCCGGTCATGCTGGCCATCCTCGATGGCTGGGGATGGCGCGAGGAGCGCGCGGACAACGCGGTTCTTCAGGCGCGGACGCCGAGCTTCGACCGGCTCTGGGCGGAGGGCCCGCATGCGTTTCTGCGCACCTCCAGCGGCGATGTCGGGCTGCCGGAAGGCCAGATGGGCAATTCCGAGGTCGGGCACCTGAACATCGGCGCGGGCCGCGTCGTCATGCAGGATCTGCCGCGGATCGGCGCGGCCATTGCGGATGGCAGCCTGGCCCGGAGCCCCGAACTGGGCGCGTTCATCGCCAAGCTGAAGGCGTCCGGTGGCGCCTGCCACCTGGTCGGGCTGGTGTCGCCCGGCGGCGTCCATTCGCACCAGGAGCATGGCGCGGCCCTCGCCCGCATCCTGGCGGAGGCCGGCATCAAGGTCTTCGTGCACGCCTGGACGGATGGTCGCGACACGCCGCCCCGCTCGGGCGCTGAGGATCTGAAGCGCCTCGCCGCTGCGCTGCCGGCTGGCGCGACCCTCGCGACCGTCTCCGGACGCTATTTCGCGATGGATCGGGACACGCGCTGGGAGCGCGTCGGGCGGGCCTATGCGGCCATGACGGCTGCGGACGCCCCGCGGGCGCCGGACGCCGCATCCCTGATGGCGGCCAGCTACGCCGCGGACGTGACCGACGAGTTCGTTCCCCCGACCGTTATCGGCGATTATTCCGGCATGCGGGACGGCGACGGCCTCCTGTGCTTCAATTTCCGCGCCGACCGCGTGCGCGAGATCCTGGATGCGCTGCTGGATCCCGAGTTCGACGGATTTGGGCGCCAGCGCGTCGTCAGGTTCGCGGGCGCGGCCGGCATGACCCAGTACTCGGTCGATCTGGAGCGCTTCCTCGGGACGCTGTTCCCGCCGCAGGATCTGAAGAACGTGCTCGGTGCGGTCGTCGCCGCTGCGGGCCGGACGCAGCTGCGGATGGCGGAAACAGAGAAGTATCCGCACGTCACCTACTTCCTGAACGGAGGCGAGGAGACGCCCTTCCCGGGCGAGGAGCGCATCATGGTGCCGTCCCCGAAGGTCGCGACCTACGACCTGCAGCCGGAGATGTCCGCGCCCGAGCTGACCAAAAAAGCCGAGGCGGCGATCCGGTCGGGCAAGTTCGACCTCATCGTGCTGAACTTCGCCAATGCCGACATGGTCGGGCACACGGGCTCGCTCGAGGCGGCAACCAAGGCGGTCGAGGCCGTGGATACCGGCCTCGGCCGCATCGCCGAAGCCGTGGCGGAGCGGGGCGGCGCGCTCCTCGTGACGGCTGATCACGGCAATGCCGAGCAGATGCGCGACCCCGTGACGGGCGGCCCGCATACGGCGCACACCACGAACCCGGTCCCGGTGCTGCTCACCGGTGTGCCAGGGGCAAAGCTCCGCGACGGCCGCCTTGCCGACCTCGCGCCGACGCTTCTCGCCCTGATGGCCCTGCCGCAACCGGCCGAGATGACGGGCCGCTCGCTCCTGGATTGAAGGCGGCGGCGGAGCCGCCGGTTTACGAGCCCGCGGGCATCATGCCCTTCTCGTCCAGCACCTTGGCCGCCTGTGGCCCGGCCAGGGTCCGCAGAAAGGCGGTCGCGGCGTCCGCGGCCGGGGTCGTGGCGGCGATCGCGCCGGCATAGATCGTGTCGTTCTGGATCTCTCGCGGCAGCGGGCCGACCAGGACGGCATCCTTCACGGCCAGGATCTCGCTGATCTGGTGGATCGCGATCTCCGCCTCACCCGACACGACCCGGGTCGCCACGAGCCCGCCGGGCACGAGCACCGCCTTCGCCTTGACGTGATCCCAGATGCCCCAGCGCTCGAACAGGCGCTTGAGGTAGATGCCGCTCGACCCGCCGGCCTCGGGATCGATCATGGCGACCTTGCCGGCGTTCTTGATGGCGGCCTTGAACGCGTCCGCGCTTCCGATGTCCGGCTTGGGCGCGCCCTGCTTCACGGCGACGCCCACGCCGACCTTGGCCAGCTCCGTCGGCCGCGCGTCCGCGAGGCGGCCCTTCTTGGCGAGCTCCGCAAGGCCGCCCGGCGTCAGAACCAACAAGTCGAACGCCTCGCCCGCCTCGACCCTGCGGGCGACGGCACCGGCCGTGTCGTTCTGGACCGTGACCTTGTGCCCGGTCTCGGCTTCGAAGGACGGGACAAGCGCCTCCAGCACGGGCTTGAAAGCGCCGGTGGTCAGAACCTTGATCTCGGCCGCCAGAGCCGGGCTTGTCGCCACCAGCAGCCCCAGGGTGCAGGCGGAGACGGCTGCTGCGAGGCTCGGCATCGGGAGGTCCTTCGCGTGCGGGGTCTGCGCCGGGGCGACGCGAGCGCCAGGATAGGCTGCGTAGCCCGGCGCACAACCCGGAGCGCCCCCCACCGGGCTGCCTTGGCAAGACCGTCGTGCCAACACCGTCAACCCCGGCCGCGAGCTTGGCGGGATCGTTCGGGGGCACTGGACGTTCTGGCTCTCTGATCAGGGAGGGCTGGCGCGCATTGAATACGGCGGGAGGGTTTTCGTCCGCGAGCCGGGGGCAGGTGGAGGCGAGCGCGCCAGCGCTGAACGGCAACACCGTCGTGATCGCAGTCGGGGTGGTGGCCGCGCTGTATTTCGGGCGCGACGTCTTTATCCCGATTGCCGGTGCCATCCTGCTGAGCTTCGTGCTCGCGAGCCCGGTGCGCCTGCTCCAGGGCTGGGGCGTCGGGCGGGGAACATCCGTGGCCCTGGTCGTGGCGTTCGCCTTCGCGGCGATCCTCGCGATCGGCACGTTGCTGGTGTCCCAGCTGACGTACCTCGCCTCCGACCTGCCCCGCTACCAGTGGACGATCCGAGACAAGATCACGGCCTTCAAGGAGACGGCGGGCGGGCACGGTCCCGTGGGGCGCGTCGCCGACATGCTCCAGGACCTCACGGATGAGATGAAGCTGCCGGCGCGGCCGAAGCCGGGCGAGGCGGCGGGCGCGGTGCAGCCGGCGCCACAGGAACGGCCCGTGAAGGTCGAGGTCATCGACGCGGCGAAGAGCCCGATCGAGACGGCCCGCAACCTCCTGGCCCCGCTCG
>JAQGJZ010000450.1 GCA_028290385.1 Enterovirga sp. | reverse complement strand
GGTCAGCTCTCGATCGCGAAGGCCTCTGCTTCGATTTCGATAAACAAACGCCCCAACGCCCCGGCAGATCGGTAGAAGCGCGACGATGCCGCGGTTTCGAGATCCGAAAAGAAACGTTCGGCGAACGGTTTGAGGTGCTGTTCGAAGAACCGGCGCTCGGCGCCGGGCCCCGCCGCGAACTGCCCCGCCGCCAACCCGGCCATGATTTCGCACAGAATAGCGACGTGGTCCTCGGGCTCGCGCACGTCTTCGGAGGTCTCGATCCCGAGCGCCTGCAGGTCCTCGCGCACCCGCGCCAGCGGGCGCTCATTGAGAAACCCGGTCAGGTAATACGACGCGTAAGGCAGGATCTCGCCCCGTCCGACCCCGATGAAGAGGTCGAAATACTCGCGCGACACGGCCTCCGCGTCGGTGACGCGAGCGGCCTCGGCGAGCGCGGCGTGTGCCCGGCCGAGCGGGCTCGCATCGCCCTCCAGACGCGCGAGCCGGTCGAGCAGGTCGCGAGTGGGGGCGCGGGCGAGCAGGTTCGCCAGAAGGGCGTATTCCTGGGACCGCAGGAGGTCGATCTCGTCGACCTCGGGATCTTGGCTCAACTCGGTGTCCTTGTCGCCGAAGAGGTCAGGCCGCAGCATCGCGCGTCCGCCGCCGGTTGCCGGCGCAACCGCGAAACCGCGATCGGCCGCACCAGGCGTCCAGCTCGAAACTGCAGGCTGTGACATGCCGAGCGCACGGGCCAGCACGCCGGCTTCGCCGGCGGCCCGAACAGCTTCCTCGATACCCTCGGCGCGCATCTCACTCCCGGTGCATGGTCGCAGCCACGCTTCGGCCCATAATACGCACCTATGAGTTGAGACAAGAGTTAGAACAGGTCAAACTTTGGTAGGGCGGCGCCATGTCGCCGCAAGGGGGGCTCGAGTGCCGCAGGCTGCGGCGCGGGGAGCTCTCCGGGCGGGGCATTCGGTCCCGCGTCATCAGGCGGCAGGGCACCGCTTTCGGCGGTCCGAGGGCCGCCCTGCTCCGCCTCGTCGCGGCCGGAGGAATCGCCGTTCGGCGTTTCCGCGTCGCCCGGCAGCGCCCCGGCAGGCGGCACGGACGCAAGGGCGTCCGGCGTGTCCGGCCGCGGCTCGGCGGGGTCCGCGAGGCGCGAAAACATGCGGTCGAGCCGCTCCGTCATGTCGTCGCCGGGGAGGAGCGGCCCGTAGCCGGGCACCCCCCCGGGCGTGTTCCAGTCCCAGGCGTAGTCGCGGGCGTCGCCGACATAGTCGCGGATGGTCGGATCGAGCGCCCAGATGCGTCTGAGCGCCGCTTTCTTCAGCACCTCGGGCACCCCCTTGCGCAGAAAGGCCGTGACGTCGGAATCCGATGTCAGCTCGTCGATTGGCGGCAGAAGCGCCAGCTCCTCGTCCGAAAGGGTTTCCGCGGCGGCCGCCGGAGCGGGTTCAGGAGCGGGGGCCTCCAGCTCGGCAGCAGGCTCCGCGGGCGCCGCTTCGGGCTCGGCCCCGAGCTTCCGGCGCGACCAGCGCGTGAGGAAGCCGTCGCGGCCGCTCATGTCTCGTCCCGCCGGCGGCCCTGGCCCGGCACCCCGCGGGCCAGTGCCTCGGCATCGGCGCGCTTGTTCTTCCGCTTGAAGAAGGCCCGCTCGACGTGGAACGCCTCCACAAAGGCCGCGAGGTGGGCCTGCACCTCGGGCGGCATCGGCACCGCCTCGACGATCTCGCCGATCGCCCCCGCCATCGACTCGCCCTCGTAGGGATCGGCCGTGACGGCTGCGATCTCGTGCTCGTCGCCGCCGACCGGCCGCAGCGACACCCACAGCGACGGCTGCCCGGACACCAAGTTGTCCCGGTAATGCGAGGTCTCGCCGCGGTGGAAGGAGAGCTCGTAAGAGCCCGCAAAGAAGAGCTCCTCGCGCTCGTTCGCCGAGAGCCGCGTCCAGGGCGGCATGTCCGGCGCGGCGGGAAGCGCTGCGGCCGGCAGCCAGGCGTGGTCGACCCACGGGTTCGACAGCTTGCGCTTGGCAACCACGATGCCGACCGTGAAGCGGCCCGCGGCGTCCTCGGGCAGCGCGCTCATGCCGCGACCTGCCCTGCCGCGAGCGGCAGGCCGACGATCAGGTTCTGCGGCTTCACCGTGACGCGGCGGTCCGCGTTCATGGCGAGAAAGAGGTAGATCGGGTGGCCGGCGACCTTGGGGTCGATCCGCGCCGGATCCGCGACGCGCATGCGGAACATGGCCAGCACGCGGGACAGCGCGTCCACGGGGAGCCGCTCGCCCGTCCAGACCGCGTTGCCGATGCGCGTCGCCTCGGCATCGAGCCCGACGAACCAGCGCCAATCCTCGTCCTGCACCGTGGCGATCGGCTCCACCCGGACCTCGAGGTGGAGGAGATGGCGCAGCCAGGCCTCGATCGCCCGGGCGAGGCCTTCGCGCGAGGCCGGGTTCTGGCTGAGGTTCAGGGCCATCGAGAAGGCGTCCGACCGGCTCCAATAGGTCCAGGCGGTCGCGTCTTCGAGAACGTCCAGCTCCGAGACGGGCTCGCGGCCGAGCATCGCGACGAGCGGCGATTGATGGCCGCCCGCCTCCTGAGCGTCGATCAGCTCCGCATCGGCGAGCAGCACCGCATCACCGGTCACGGACACGCGCTGCGGCCGGAAGAACAGCTCCGCCGCACGCAGCACATAGGGGTCCTCGCACCCATCCAACGCGTTGCGCAGGATCAGGTGGGCGAGCTGGTTCAGAAAGATGCCGGGCGTCGTGATCGGCTTGGCCCTGACGAGCGCCAGATACGCCGCTTCGACCGTCGGCGCGGCCAGCAGCGTCCCGCGCAGCGCCAGCATCACCGACCAGTTCTCGCGCGCATCCGCGTCGGCGATCGCGGCGAGCTCCGCCTCGGCGACGGGGCGGCGCGGATCGGCGATCAGCCCCGCATGGAGGCGGCGCTCGGCATCGCAGGCTTCGTCCGGCGGCACCAGCTCCGGGCGGGCGAGGTAGGCGAGCAGCAGCTCGTCCGTGACGGCGAGCCCGCCCCCCTCGGTCCGGCGCGTCAGATGGTGACCGCTGGAAACCCAGAACTCCCTCACGTCCGCTTCTCCGCCATCAGCCCGGCGAGGTCGATCCGCTCCTCGGGCTCCTCGTCGGTTTCGACGAACTGGAACACGCGCAGGCTCGCATGGAGCCGGTCCGCGCCCGGCAAGCTCGGCTCCTTCGGGGTCAGGGTGCGAAACTGCTCCCGCATCTCGCCCCCCTCGAAGGTCCGGTGCACGGCCAGGATGGTGTTGACCGGCGGGCCGCAGAGCGAGGCCGCCAGGGCAATCTCTTCCTCCGCGGCCGCGCGGGCGCTCGCCTCGTCCGGCGCGCCGAGCTTGTCCCGGATCTGGTGGGCGAGCGTCGCCGTCGCGTCCTCGACCTCGGACGGGCTCGCCTCGCTCACGACCACCAGCGTCGAGAAGCCGAGGGAGCCGACGCCCGCGAAGCCGGACCGGAAGGCCACGCGGGCCTTGCCGGTCAGCGTCGCCGGATCCGCGTCCAGAAACAGGAACGAGGCCGTGACGGCCCATTCGCCCGGCTCGGCAGGGCGCTCGAACACAAAGGTATCGGAGGCGTCGAGCCGGATCGTGCGCGGCAGCTTGCCCGTCGTCACAGCCGGGGCGCTCCCGTCTGCGGGTCGAACCAGGACAGATGCGCGAGCGCCGGCCCGAGCTCCAGGCGCGAACCAGAGGCGGGCAGGAGATTGCCGTCGGCATCGATCCGCGTCGTTCGCCCATCCGGCAGCCAGCGCCGATACCGGTCGGACCAAGCAGCTAAACCCCGGTCCCGCACCGCGTCGAACCCGAGCAGGAGATAGCGCGCGAAGGCTTCGAGGATCGCGTCCGGCGCACCCGGCTCAAAACCCTCCTCGTCAAGCGCCGTGGAATCCGGCGTCAGCCCGGGATCGCCGGCGTGGCTCTTCGACGCGATGAGCATGGCGGAAAAGACCAGCCAGTCCGGCACCTCGTCCTCGCGGCAGCCGCTGGGCCAAGCCAGGCGCCCTCCCCCGAGCCGCGCGCCGTCGAACGCGATGGCGTCGGGATAAATCAGCGTGACCGGCTTCTCCGGCGGTGCGCAGGCCCCGACCGCATCGGCGAGCGCGGCCATGCAGGTCAGGACGGCGCGGCGCGCCAGCCGCAGCGGCTCCTCCGGTTCCAGAACCACGGCGAGCTCCACGTGCCCCGGGCCGATGCGGCTCGTCAGCGTGCCGGCGCCGAGCCGCGGCGCAATCTCGCACGCAAAGGCATGCACGGGCGTGCCCGCCGGAGGCGCGACCCAGGCAAAGGAGGGCGGCAGGTCAAAGCCCGGTGCGGCGTTGCGGGCGGCGGAGGCGATCATGGCTGATCGATACTGCGAGGAAGTGTCCGATTACCTTCGAGCGATTCCAGTATAAGGTTGTGGGAACGATTGCGAGGCGCACAGCGCCGCGCCCTGGGTCTGAGATCTTGTCCGACATTCAACGCCTGGTGTTCGCCTGCTCCTGCGAGGAGACGATGCCGCTCGACGAAAGCGCGATCGGCTCGGCCTGCGGCGGCCGGCTGCATACGGCCGACCAGCTCTGCGGCCGCGAGCTCGACCGCTTCAAGGCCGCCCTCGCCACGGGCGCGCCGATCACGGTCGCCTGCACGCATCAGGCGCCGCTGTTTTCAGAGGTTGCGGAGGAAAGCGGCGGGACGGACCGGATCGCCTTCGCCAACATCCGCGAGAATGCCGGCTGGTCGAAGGACGCGGCGCAGGCCGGCCCGAAGATGGCGGCACTGCTCGCCGCCGCCGCGGAGCCGATGTCGCCGATCAGGACCGTGAGCTTCGCTAGCGAGGGTGTGGCGCTGGTCTACGGCCGCGACGAGGTCGCGATCGAGGCGGCGCGGCGGCTGGCGGCGCATCTCGATATCACGGTTCTTCTCACGAAGCCGCAGGACGTCACACCGCCGCGCACCACCGAGTTCCCGGTCCTGAAGGGCACGATCAGTGGCGCGAAGGGCCATCTCGGCGCCTTCGAACTGCGGATCGACGACTACGCGCTGCCCGCCCCGTCGTCGCGGCGCCTGCTCGCGTTCGGACCGGGCCGCGACGGCGCCACCTCGACCTGCGACCTGGTGATCGACCTCTCGGGCGGCATGCCGCTGTTTCCGGCGCACGAGGTCCGGAGCGGCTATCTGCGAGCCGACCCGCGCGATCCTGCCGCGATCGAGCGCGTCATCATGGAGGCCTCGCACCTCGTCGGAGAGTTCGACAAGCCGCGTTTCATCGACTTCAAGGCGGGGCTCTGCGCCCACTCGCGTTCGCGCATCACGGGCTGCACGCGCTGCCTCGACGTGTGCCCGACGGGCGCGATCGCGCCGGCCGGCGACCACGTCGCGATCGATCCCTATGTCTGCGCCGGCTGTGGCTCCTGCGCGGCCGTGTGCCCGACGGGTGCGGCCTCCTACGCGCTGCCCAAGGTCGACGCGCTGATCCGCCGCCTCCGCACCCTGATGCAGGCCTATCGGCACGCGGGCGGGCGGGACGCCGTGGTGCTGTTCCACGACGGCGACCACGGCGAGCCGCTGATCGACGCGCTGGCGCGCTTCGGCGATGGCCTGCCGGCCAATGTGCTGCCGGTCCGGGTCAACGAGGTAACGCAGCTTGGGCCCGAGACGCTGGCGGCCCTGTTCGCCTACGGGGCGGCCGGGGCCCGGCTCGTGGTGCGCGGCCGGCCGACGCACGACCTCGCGCCCGCCCTGCGGACGATCGACCTCGCCAACACCGTGCTGGGCGCTTTGGGATACGGCGCCGCGCCCGTCACGCTTCTGTCGACCGACGATCCCGACGAGTTGCGCGCCCTGCTCGACGATACGCCGCTCGGCCGCGCCTCGCCGAACCCGGCCTCGTTCCTGGCGGCCGGCGAGAAGCGCGGCCTCCTCGAACTCTCGTTTCGCGAGTTGCAGCGTGCCGCACCGGAGCCGGTGGACGCGGTGCCGCTCGCGGCGGGTGCGCCCTTCGGCGGGCTGTCCTTCGCGGTCGAAGCCTGCACGCTCTGCCTGTCCTGCGTTGGCGCCTGCCCGACGGCGGCCCTGGCGGACAATCCCGACCGGCCGATGCTGTCGTTCGACGAAACGCTCTGCGTGCAATGCGGCCTCTGCGCCAACACCTGCCCGGAGGACGTCATCACGCTGCAGCCCCGGCTCGATTTCGCGGCCTGGAGCCAGGGCCGGCGCGTCGTGAAGGAGGAGGAGCCCTTCCACTGCACGGTCTGTGCAAAGCCGTTCGGGACGCGGAGCGCGATCGAGCGGGTGATCGCGAAGCTGTCCGGCAGCCACTGGATGTTCGCCGGGCCGGAGGGGGAGGCGCGCACACGGGTTCTCACCATGTGCGAGGATTGCCGGGTGGAAGCCGTCGTGAACGCCAATCTCGACCCGCACGAGGGGCCGCGCCCTGCCCCGCGCAC
>JAQGJZ010000404.1 GCA_028290385.1 Enterovirga sp. | reverse complement strand
GAGCGCAAGAACCGGCCGCTCCGGCGGGGTCGGCGGCGGAGACGGCCGCTCCGCCCTGGGCTGGGCGGCGGCTGCCGCACCTAGCCATAACGACAGCCCGACGGTTGCCGCGAAGGCCCCGCTCGTTCCTGCCCGTGCCACGAGCGTGTGCCCGGAAGGTCTCATACGTCCCATTGAGCGCCGATATGGTTTATGAAGCCTTGCGGTCCGTAGGGGAGGTCCGAACGTCGTGTTTGCGCACACTTCGCGGCGCAACTATGTCTCCCCGGCCCGGTTGCCCGGGCGAGGTGCCGGAGCCCAGGGAAGGAATCGGAATGACGGCGACGCGGTTCAGAGGCTCGATGACGGCCCTCGTAACGCCGTTCAGGGGCGGTGCCGTCGATGAGGACGGCTTTCGCTCGCTGGTCGAGTGGCAGATCGAGAGCGGCACCACAGGCCTCGTCCCGGTGGGGACGACGGGCGAGAGCCCGACCCTCAGCCATGACGAGCACAAGCGCGTGGTCGAGATCTGCATCGACCAGACGAAGGGCCGCATCCCGGTCATCGCCGGCGCGGGCTCGAACAACACGGTCGAGGCGGTCGATTTCGCCAAGCATGCGGAAGCCGCGGGTGCCGACGCCGTGCTCGTCGTGACCCCTTACTACAACAAGCCGACCCAAGAGGGGATGTATCAGCACTTCAAGGCGGTGAACGACGCCATCGGCCTGCCGATCATCATCTACAACATTCCGCCGCGCTCGGTGGTCGACATGTCGGTCGATACCATGAAGCGACTATACGAGCTGCGCAACATCGCCGGCGTGAAGGATGCCACCGCCAATGTCGGTCGCGTGTCGCAGCAACGCCATGCGCTCGGCCCCGATTTCATCCAGCTTTCTGGCGAAGACATGACGGCGCTCGCCTACAACGCGGCGGGTGGGCACGGCTGCATCTCCGTCGTCTCCAACGTTGCTCCGGCGCTGTGCGCCGAGCTGCAGAACACCTCGCTCGCGGGCGATTACGCGGCCGCCCTGAAAATCCAGGACCGCCTCGTCCCGCTGCACGACGCCATCTTCATGGAACCAGGCCTCGCGGGCGCGAAGTGCGGGCTCGCGCTTCTCGGGCGCGGCACGGAGGACATTCGCCTGCCCTTGTTGCCGGTCACCGCGAAGGCCAAGGAGGCGGTCCGCGCCGCCATGGTCCATGCGGGCCTGCTGAACGCCTGAGCATCATGGCGAAAGAACCCAGGGCGCGCCGGATCGTCGCCGACAATCGCGGCGCCCGTTACCATTACGAGATCGAGGACACCGTCGAGGCCGGGATTGCGCTGGTCGGGACGGAGGTGAAGTCGCTCCGCGCCAACAAGGCGACGATCGGGGAGGCCTATGCCGGCCCGTCCGGGAACGAGATCTTTCTGTTCAACGCCAACATCCCGGAATACCTCCAGGCGAACCGCTTCAACCACGAGCCGCGCCGGCCGCGGCGCCTGCTCCTGAATCGGCGGCAGATCAACAAGTTCATCGGCGCCACCCAGCGTGAAGGCTACACGCTCGTGCCGCTCAAGCTCTACTTCAACGAGCAGGGCCGCGCGAAGCTGGAGCTCGGGCTCGGCCGGGGCAAGAAGCTGCACGACAAGCGCGAAAGCGAGAAGAAGCGCGACTGGGAGCGCGAGCGCGGCCGCCTGATGCGGGAAAAAGGCTGATGGCCGGGCCGGAGGATCTTCCCGACGGCCTCCCCGAACCGGCCGACGACGGCGCGGCCGACCACCTGCGCGGGGCGAAACTGCCCGATGTCGCGCTGGATGCGACGGACGGCACCCGGGTCTCGCTCGCGCGCCGTCCCGGCCGTCTCGTGGTCTACGCCTATCCCCGCACGGGCGAGCCCGGACGCGATCCCGCGCCCGAGTGGAATGCGATCCCCGGTGCGCGGGGCTGCACCCCGCAATCCTGCTCCTTCCGCGATCATTTCGCGGAGTTGAGAAGCCTCGGCGTCGCCGAGGTGTTTGGGCTCTCGACGCAGGATTCGGCTTATCAGCGCGAGGCGGCGCAGCGCCTGCACCTGCCGTTTCCGCTGCTGTCGGACGAGCGCCTGGATCTCGTCCGCGCGGCGAAGCTGCCGACCTTCGATTTCGCCGGCGCCACGCTGATCCGGCGCATGGCCTTCGTGGTCGATGAAGGCCGGATCACGAAGCTGTTCTACCCGGTGTTTCCGCCTGACCGCTCGGCCGAAGACGTCGTCGGCTGGCTAAAATCGGGCGCGGCCGCCTGATTCAGCCGGCGAGGGGCGGGAGCTCGTCGAAGGACGGGCGGGACAGACGCCACGGGCGGGTCAGCGAGGCCGTCGCGGCTTCCGACGGGCGCAGCGAGCGCACCGAGCCGTCCATGCGGATCTCGGCGATGTTCAGGAACCCGAAGACCTGAAGGCGCGACGCGATCATCTTGGTTTCGCGGTCGTCGGCAGCCACCACGAACGAACCGTTCGTATAGACGGTATCGAGCAGGCCCTTTTGGTCGCGGTTGGTGGATGCGGTGGCACGGGGGCCGGGGAAGCGCACGACGTTGGTGGGCGCGGCACTTTGGGGACGCATGACTCGTACTCACTCAACTGAGAATCAACTCCCTCACATTCGCCCGGAAGATTTAAGGCGCCGCTAACCACGGTCCGCGCGGAACTCCCCAGCCCTTGGGGCCGGGCACCTTCCGGATCGCGCGCGGCTGAGGCACGATGCGCTCGGGCTTGAAGCGAACACAGGCGCAAGAGGCGGCCGATGAAGAACATCCTCGTTCCGACCGAGACGCACGAGGTGATGACCTCCGTTCTCGAGACGGCTGCGCTCGTGCAGCGCCGGTTCGGCGGCTACGTGGAGGGTTTCGCGCTCCGCCCCGCCGTGCCGGATTACGTGCCGATCGACATGGTGAGCGGGCTCGCCTGGCACGTCGACGAAAAGGCGGACGAGGAAACGCGGCGCTCCGCCTTCGCCATGTTCGAGAGCTTCATGAAGGCGCGCGGCCTGCCCGAGGCGCCCGCCGGCTCGCCGGAGGCGGGCTATGGCTGGCACGCCAAGGCGCCGGCCGGGGACATGTTCCTCGCAAGCCACGCGCGCGTGTTCGATCTCGCCGTGCTCGGCCGCCCGATCTCGGGCAAGGCGCAGCCCTCGATGGCGAGCCTCGAGGCCGTTCTGTTCGAGTCGGGCCGGCCGCTTCTCATCGCGCCGCCCGAGCCGCCCCGTTCGCTCGGGGAAACGGTCGTCATCGCCTGGAACGGGTCGACCGAGACGGCGCGCACCGTCGCGTTTGCGACGCCGTTTCTGCGCGAAGCGAAGCGGATCGTGGTGCTGATGGTGGAGGGCTGGACGGTGCCGGGCCCTTCGGGCGAGCAACTCGCCGCCTCCCTGCGCCGCTGCGGGCTGCAGGTCGAAACGGTGATGTCGCCCCGCGATCACCGCAACGACGGTGAGACGATCCTGGCCCGCGCGCAGGCGATCGGTGCCGATCTTCTGGTGAAAGGCGCCTACACGCAGAGCCGGCTTCGGCAGATGATCTTCGGCGGCGCGACCGCCCACATCCTGGCGCACGCGACCGTTCCGGTCCTGATGGCCAACTGAGAGGTACACGTGTCGAACGAGGGTTTCCTGCCGCGCTGGACGGCCGCGCGGCAGACAGGGGCAGTGATGCCGGATGAACGCCTGCCGCTCGGGCAGACGCTCGTGCTCGGCGTCCAGCACGTGGTGGCCATGTTCGGCGCGACGGCTCTCGCGCCCATCCTGATGGGGTTCGACCCGAACCTCGCCATCTTCTTCTCCGGCATCGCGACGCTGATCTTCTTCGTCATCACGGGCGGGCGGGTGCCGAGCTATCTCGGTTCGAGCTTTGCCTTCATCGCGGTTGTCATCGCGGCGACCGGCTATGCCGGGTCCGGGCCGAACCCGAACATCGCGGTCGCGCTCGGCGGGATCATCGCGGCGGGTGCCGTTTACACGGTGATCGGACTGATCGTGGCGGCGGCCGGCCCGGGCTGGATCGAGCGGGTGATGCCGCCCGCCGTGACCGGCGCCATCGTCGCCGCGATCGGGCTCAACCTCGCGCCCATCGCCGTGAAGGGCGTGTCCGGCTCGCAGACCGACACCTGGATCGGGCTTGCGACCGTTGTCGCCGTGGGAGCCGTCGCGGTTTATGCGCCGGGCATGGCGAGGCGGCTGCCGATCCTCATCGGCGGGGCCATCGCCTATCTGCTCCACCTCGTGCTCGCGAACGGGCTCGGGCTCGCCAAGCCGATCGATTTCTCGGGCGTCGGCCAGGCCGCCTGGTTCGGTCTGCCGCGCTTCGTCGCGCCCGTGTTCGATGCCAACGCGATGTGGCTCATAGCGCCCGTCGCGGTGGTGCTCGTCGCCGAAAACCTCGGCCACGTGAAGGCGATCGGGGCCATGACCGGCCGCAGCCTCGACCGCTATCTCGGGCGCGCCTTTATCGGCGACGGGGTGGCCACCATGCTGTCCGGCTATGGCGGCGGCACGGGCGTCACGACCTACGCCGAGAACATGGGCGTCATGGCCGTGACCCGGATCTATTCGACGCTCGTCTTCGTCGCTGCTGGCATCGTCGCGCTGCTGCTCGGCCTGTCGCCGAAGTTCGGCGCGCTGATCCTGACG
>JAQGJZ010000386.1 GCA_028290385.1 Enterovirga sp. | reverse complement strand
ACCAGCAGCGCCCAGCGCTCGCCGACAAGGTCGAGCGCATGCGCAGCGCCGCAGGCATCGTCGTAGAGCCGCCTCCCTCTTTCGGTTATTTTTTCTGACTTCATAGTTGCGATATATGACTTGTGTGGCTAGGATCAATGCATGGGACGGGAGAGAACGCCGATGTCCAAGCTGATCTTCGTGAATCTGCCGGTGACCGTCCTCGACCGCTCGGTCGCCTTCTACGAGGCGGTGGGCGCGACCAAGAACCCGCAATTCAGCGACCACACCGCGGCCTGCATGGTTTTTTCCGAGACGATCCACGCGATGCTGCTGACGCACGACAAGTGGCGACAGTTCACGACAAAGCCGATCCCGGACGCGCACGCGACCGCCCAGGTTCTGCTCTGCCTGTCCGAGGAGAGCCGGGACCGCGTCGACGCCGTCGTCGGCAAGGCGGGCGGGGCCGGCGGCACGATCGATCCGACCCCGACGCAGGATCACGGCTTGATGTACGGCCGCTCCTTCGAGGATCCAGACGGGCACATCTGGGAGGTCATGTGGATGGACCTCGAGGCCGCCAAGGCCGCGATGTGCGGCGATCAGCAGGCGGCCTGAGCGGCCCGCAGATCCGATCGGGGGAGGCGACGATGCGCGTCATGGTCCTGGTGAAGGCCACGAAGGACAGCGAAGCGGGCCTCATGCCCTCGACGGAGCTCCTCGAAGCGATGGGGAGGTTCAACGAGGACCTGATCGCGGCCGGCATCATGCAGACGGGTGACGGCCTGAAGCCTTCGAGCCACGGCAAGCGGGTCGCGTTCGACGGCCCGAGCCGGACCGTTATCGACGGCCCGTTCCCGGCGACGAACGAGCTCGTGGCCGGCTTCTGGATCTGGCAGGTCAAGGACATGGACGAGGCGCTCGCCTGGGCCAAGCGCTGCCCGAACCCGATGCCTGGCCCGAGCGAGCTGGAGATCCGTCCGTTCTACGAGATGGAGGACTTCGCGGCCGCCTTGGCGCCGGACCTCGCAGAAGGGGTCGCCCATGGCGACAGGCCTGCCGCCCCTTAGGGCGGCTCCACACAGCCGCTGATCAGGAGAAACGCAGATGAGCTACGTCGATGGGTTCGTGATCCCCGTTCCGGCCGATCGGAAGGAGGAGTTCCGGGAGCACGCGGCGCGTTTCGCCCCGCTTTTCCTTGAGCACGGTGCGACCCGCGTGGTCGAATGCTGGGGCGACGACGTGCCGGACGGAACGGTTACGGACTTCAAAGGGGCCGTGAAGGCGAAGGCGGACGAGTCCGTCGTGTTCTCCTGGATCGAGTGGCCCTCGAAGGAGGCGCGCGATGCCGGGAACGGGAAGCTCATGGACGACCCGCGCATGCACGAGATGGGCAGCGAAATGCCCTTCGACGGCAAGCGCATGATCTTCGGCGGCTTCAGGCCGATCGTTTCCCAGGCACGGTGAAGCCTCCCCGGGCGAACGTTGCCCATGCGCCTCGGCCGTGGCGCAGCGCCCGCTCGACAAGCGCCTCGACGGCTCACTCCCAGCAGGTCGCCTCGGCGATGCTGGTCGGGCGCACAGTGGCGCCCGTGCCGGTGCGGTTGACCGCGACCGCGAGGCCGTTGCCGTAGCCGACCGACTTGCAGGCGTTCACGGCGCAACTCGCCTCGGCCTCGTTGCCGCAGGCGAAGGGCGAGAAGCGGAGCGTCGCGGCGGGGCGCCGGCCGCTGGTCGCCGAGACGAGGCGGTCCAGCCCGGCGCGGATCGCGATGATGTCCGTGCGCAGGCCCTCCATGGCGGGCGGGACGTTGCGGGTCGCGGCCTCGACGCGTTCCAGCCGGTTGGAGAAGGTTTCGAGCGTCTGGCTGTTCTTCTGCAGCGCCGCCGTGTTCTGCCGCAGCGCCTCCAGCACCGAGCGCATCAGCACGGCCTGTTCGGCCTCCGGGCCCGAGGCGGCGGGCTGCTGCGCGGCGGCCGGCAGGCTGATCGCGCCCGCGATGGTGGAGGCGAGCAGAACGGCGAATCTCATGCGGTATCCTCGTGCGTTCGTCGGCGCGGACCAAAGCACAGGGCGGAGGGCCCGGCCAGGGCCCCGGCTTTACGCTGCCTTAAAGCGGGGCGGATTATCGTGTTGCGTCCGAGCGTGTCCGCAGCGGCGGGTGAGCGGGGATCGTGATGGGGCAAGGGCCGGAGCGCCGGCGTGAACGACGGGAGCCGGCTTTCGACGCCGCGGATCCGTCCGATGTGGGTCTCAGGTTGTCGCGCGGCGACCGGGCCGGGGGAACCATGGCGAAATCCCGACAGGGCGGAGCTCGCGAAAACCGTTCGGGTGGGCGCCGGCGAGGCCGTTCGCTGCTCGGCCGGCTGATCTCGGGGACGCTCGTCCTCGCGATCTGGGGCATGATCGCGGTTGCGGGCGTGGTCGCCTACCATGCCACCCAGCTGCCCCCGATCGACCAGCTGTCCGTGCCCAAACGGCCGCCGAACGTCGCCATCCTGGCATCCGACGGCACGCTGCTCGCCAATCGCGGTGAGACGGGCGGCCGCACGGTCTCGATCAAGGAGCTGCCGCCCTATCTGCCGAACGCCTTCGTGGCGATCGAGGACAGGCGCTTCTACAGCCATTTCGGGATCGACCCGCTCGGCATTGCGCGCGCCGCGGTCCGCAATCTGACTTCGCGCGGCGTCTCGCAGGGCGGCTCGACCCTGACCCAGCAGCTCGCAAAAAACCTGTTCCTGACCCAGGAGCGCACGGCCTCGCGCAAGATCCAGGAGGCGATCCTCGCCCTGTGGCTCGAGCACACCTATTCGAAGGACCAGATCATCGAGCTCTACCTCAACCGCGTGTATTTCGGCGCGGGTGCCTATGGGGTGGAGGCCGCGGCGCAGCGCTATTACGGCAAGCCCGCCCGCGACGTGACGGTGGCCGAGGCCGCGACGCTCGCGGGGCTGGTCCAGGCGCCTTCGCGTCTCGCGCCGAACCGCAACCCGGAGGCGGCACGCGCCCGGGCCGAGCTCGTGCTCGCGGCCATGGCGGACGAGGGCTACATCAAGCCCGAGCAGCACAAGACGGCCCTGATGGAGCCGGCCAGGCCGTCGCGTCGCGCCGGCGCGGGCTCGGCCAACTACGCCGCCGACCTCGTGATGGACGTGCTGGACGATTTTGTCGGTGCGGTCGAAACCGACATCACCGTGAAGACAACGATCGACCCGGCCATGCAGGGCGCAGCCGAGCGCGCGCTGACCGAGGAGCTTGCGCTAAAGGGTGCGAAGTTCGGCGTCGGGCAGGGCGCCTTCGTGGCCATGCGGCCGGATGGCGGGCTGCGCGCCCTCGTCGGCGGCCGGAACTACGCCGAAAGCCAGTTCAACCGCGCCACGAACGCCAAGCGCCAGCCCGGCTCGGCCTTCAAGCCCTTCGTGTATCTCGCCGCGATGGAGGCGGGTCTGAGCCCGGACACCGTGCGCGAGGACGGCCCCATCTCCGTGAAGGGCTGGAACCCCGAGAATTATTCGCGCGACTACCGCGGGCCGGTCACCTTGCGGGACGGTCTGGCGCTGTCGCTGAACACGGTCGCGGTCCGCCTCGGCATGGAAGTCGGGCCCAAGAAGGTGGTGCAGGTCGCCCGCCGGCTCGGTATCGCGTCGCCCTTGCAGCCGAACGCGTCCATCGCGCTCGGCACCTCCGAGGTGTCGCCGATCGAGCTGGTCGGAGCCTATGCGGCCTTCGCGAATGGCGGCTACGGGGTCGTGCCCTATCTCATCGCCGAGGTGCGGGGCCCGGGCGGCAAGGTCATCTACCGTCGCACCGAGGGCGGGCTCGGCCGCGTGATCGACAGCTCCGCGGTCGCGATGATGAACGGCATGATGCGCGAAACGCTGCTGACCGGCACCGCCCGCAAGGCCGAAATTCCGGGCTTCGAGGCCGCGGGCAAGACCGGCACCAGCCAGGATTTCCGGGACGCCTGGTTCGTGGGCTACACGGGCAACCTCGTCGCGGGCGTCTGGCTCGGCAACGACGACGGCACGCCGACCAAGAAGGCCTCGGGTGGCACCCTGCCGGTCGAGGTGTGGAGCCGCTTCATGAAGGCCGCCCTCCAGGGGACGCAGCCCGTCGCACTGCCGGGTTCGCCCGGAACGCGGGTCGCCTCCGCCGCGGGAAGCCGGGCCCGGGCCGGAGCCGGCCAGGGCGGCGCCGATCCGCTGACGGACTTCTTCGGCCGCATCTTCGGAAACTGAGGCGCGCCGCCCTCAGACCCGGTTGAGCGCGACCGCCGCGACGCCGGATGCGACGAGTAGGGTTAGAGCCATCGGCAGCGCCCCGGCATCGTGAAAGATCGTGACCGGGATCGTGAACATCGCCCCAAAGCCCATCGCGGTGAAGCCGTAGAGGCTCGACGCGGATCCCGCCGCTTCGGGATCGACATTCATCAGCCCCGCGACGGCGTTCGGCCCCATGATGCCGACCCCGATCGCATACACGAAGAGCGGCAGAACGAGCCCCCAGATCGACAGGGGCCCGGCCGCGACGAGTCCCGTCAGCACGATGGCGGAGCCGAGGCAGATCAGGTTGCCCCGCGCGGCCGTCACCCGAACCTCGGCGCGCCCGCCGATCATGCGCACGAGGCCCGATCCCGCGGCCATGCCGACCGTGACGAACAAACACCACAGGCCGACCTCCAGCGAGGAGCGGCCGAGCAGCGTGCCAAGGAGAAAGGGCGCGACGGCCAGGAACGCGTAGAGGCTGGTGCCGCCGCAGGAAGCGGCGATCGTGTAGCGTCGGAACTTCGCCGAGCGGGCCAGTCGGGCATAGCCGCCGAGCATGGCCCGGACGCCCGGCAGGGCCACGGGTCGGCGGTTCGTTTCCGGCAGCGTGAACAGGACCAGGGTCAGCAGCGCGCCGACCAGAAGCGCGAGTGCGACGAAGATCGCGCGCCAGCCGAACAGGGCGTCGATCACGCCGCCGATGGCGGGCGCGAGCGCCGGCGTCATCGACAGCGCCATCGTCAGCAGCGCGAGCTGCCGCGCCGCGTCCTGGCCGCTCGACACGTCCCGCACCATCGCCCGCCCGATCACGAGCGAGCCGCAGCCGCCGAGCGATTGCAGCACGCGCGCGACGACCAGGGCCCCGATCGAGGCCGCCGGGATCGCGAGCAGGAACCCCAGGAGATAGAGCAGCAGGCTGGCGATGATGACGGGCCGGCGGCCGAAACGGTCCGAGATCGGGCCATAGACGAGCTGCCCGGCAGCGAGCCCGATCAGGTAGAGCGTAATGGTGAGCTGCATCGCGGCCGGCGATGCGCCGAGGTCGGCGCCGGCGCGCGGCAGGGCCGGCACGAAGATGTGCATGGCCAGCGTCCCGGTCATCGTGATGGCGACCAGAAGGGCGATGCTGGCGGAAGAGGGGTTGCCGAAGGGCGGGCCGGCGAGAAGCGACCGCATGGCCCGTCTTACCATCGAGCCGCCCGCCGGCAAGGCAGAGCCCGGCCGGCAGGCGTCGAAGCAGGGCTGCCCTGCGCCTGCCGACGGGCAGGCAGGGTCAGGTCAGGCGCAGGAACGCCCGAGCGCTGCCAGGCCCTCGTCCAGGAGGTCGGGGAGGTTCGGGATCCCGAGCAGGTAATCCGCCGTGTTGCGCAGCTCGCGCTCGCGCGCCGTCCGCAAAGCCTCGGCCCATTCTTCCGGCTCGAAGTCGCCGCGGCCGATCCACGTGATCGCGACGAGATCGTGCCGCTCGTCGTCGTTCAAGCCGGCGATGAATTCGCGGATCTCCTCTTCGCTGGGATCGTCCGAGCCCTCGATGAGGACGTCCGCCATGCCGTCGTCGATGCCGTTCGATCCGGAATCCGGATCGGTGTCACCTTCCTTCACGTCGACCGCACGCGCCCGCAGAATGAGCTCGCACACCTTGTCCAACGCGATATCCATCACCTCGTCTCCTTGTCGCCGGACATGAACCCGCAACGGGAGCGCTGGTTCGATCGCGCCGGGCCTGACTTCCCGGTCGGGAGCCTGCATTCTGCGCGCATGGCTCCCATTCTGGTCGAATCGATCGGCAGCGCCGCGGCGCTCCTCACCACCCTGTGCTGGGTGCCGCAGGCCGCACGGACGATCCGCCTGCGCGATACCCGGGCGATCTCCTTGCC